>CAYVCS010000021.1:0-4174 GCA_964450455.1 uncultured Gammaproteobacteria bacterium
TTTTTACGTCATATTGAACCGCAACTTTCACGTCGTCGTATGTCGCAACGAGAGATCTCGGGACGGTGAACGCTGACGAGATTTCTCACCCTTGCGAGGGATTCGAAATGACGTGTTCCTTGTACGTCATTTTCTTCAGCAGGACAAGCTCTCGCCCCCTTTGTCATCCCTTCAGCAGGACAAGCTCTCGCCTCAGCGGGGATCCAGAAAAGTTTGTAGTCTCACAAAAAACGCTGGATTCCCGCGTGCGCGCGAGAATGACACATTGACAAATGTCATCCCCGCGCAGGCGGGGATCCACAGGGACAGGCAAACACCCGTATGACACCAGATTCCCTTCAACAGGACACGCCCTCGATCCCCAATCGAGTTGAGGACAGGTCCTGATCGGGGGCGCGAGAATGACACGAGTGGCGTGGATTCAATGTTATCTAACAAGATAACAAGCTAAAACCTAAAAAGCTAAAATATTTGACAGTAAATACACTTTTTTGTATAATCTTGAAAGATATTAACTATTCAAACTATAGATATGCATGCAGTGATACAAACAGGCGGAAAACAATATATTGTCAAAAAAGGGGATATTCTTTCAATTGAGAAAATTGAAGGAGATGCTGGCGTTTCCGTCACATTTCCTGATGTTTTATTGACATTTGATAATGAAACAACAACGGCAAACATAGGGAAACCGCACATTGCGGGAGCACGCGTTGTGGCAGAAGTCGTTGAACAAACACGAAACAAGAAAATTTCAGTGATTAAATATAAGCCAAAAGTGCGTTATCGGAGAAATGTTGGGCATCATCAATTTGTAACGAAAATAAAGATTACAGACATTGTAGGGTAAAAAAATTTCCTCACTATAAAATTCTCACATACACATCTCTATAGGGATGTGTATGTTGTTGTAGTACTAAATTGCCTGTGTATGAATATCCTATGAACAGACGGCGTGAGTGTGTTATACTATATATAGTTATACAATTAACGTATTACAATTCGTATGCCATCAACTCATATGCTTCGCGCAACAATTAGAATTATTCTGTATAGTTTGAGCGCGGTGATGCCATTATTTTTTTTACCCTTCACACTAGATGCGCTTGAACTTAATAAACATTTTTTACTTTCAATAGTCGTTCTTGTTGCACTTCTATTGTGGTTGCTTGATGGTGCATTAAGTAGACAGTTTAAAATTCGCAGAACTCCGTTTGATGTTCCTGTACTTTTATATCTTGGAACCGTCATGCTTTCGGGGATATTTTCTATTGATAGGTTTATCAGTTTTATAGGAGATTATAACAACATTCAAATCGCTGTTTTGCCTCTTATTTTTTTAGTTGCATTGTTTTTTTTGATTACACAAATGTTTGACACCGATGCATCGCGATTCCGACTCCTCGCAAGTTCAGCGCTCGGCGGAACCGTTGCATGTATCTGGTTTATACTTGATAAAGCTGGATGGTTTTCATTTAGTTTATTTGGCGTTCGCATTTCAAACACCGTATCGCTTTCAAATGCTGAATTTGGTGTGTATTTAATTTTATTGATTGTTGGTTGTGTTTCACTTCTTTCTATGAAAAAGAAAGGATATGTGATTGATGCGATTGCGGGAATAATTGGATTGCTTTCACTTGTTGTTTTATTTTCTCTTGGTTTCAAAGTTGTGTATATTATTTTTGTGATAGGACTTGCAATGTTGCTTGCGCTCATGTTGACCTATGTTGATTTTTTACGAATTAAATGGATAACTGTTTCATTTGCGCTTGTTGTCCTTGCGGTTATATTTATTTTTCTACAAATTCCTCAAGTTTTTAATTTTGCTTTGCCGACAGAAATTTCGCTTGGCGTTCAAACATCATATACTATCGCATGGAAAACAATTACTGATACTACAAAGCAATTTTTGCTTGGGTCTGGCCCAGGAACATTTGTCTATGATTTTTCCCATTATAAACCTGACTCATTGAATTTGAATAATTTTGTGTGGAGAATTCGTTTTTCCAAACCATACGCTTCATTTGTGTCGCAACTTGCTGAATTAGGAATTCTTGGAGTTATTTCTTTTATGCTTCTCGCACTGATTACACTTGGATTTATTGGAAGTCAATGGATTGCCTCAATGTCTCCAAAAGAGAGAACGTCTGCTCAATTTTCTCAGAAAAATGCGTTCATGTTTTTGGTTTCTCCGCTTTGGCTCATACTTTTGATAAGTATGTTTTTTATTCAAATCAGTATGTCGTTGTGGTATGTATTTTTTGTACTTCTTGCATTATTATCCGCAACATCTGTGCAAGGTGGAAAAGAAAAAGAAATTATGATTTCCTTGAAAAGCTCTCCACCATATGTGTTGGCAACTTCTTTTTCTGTGGTATTGTTGTTTGCAGGAGGATTGGTGTATGGGGTTTTTGCGGGGAGATATTATGTCGCTGAAATAAAACATACACAGGCAAAAAAGAGTACAGAAAATCCTGCGGAACAAATTACGTATTTATCAGAAGCAACACAACTCAACAGAAAAAGTTCACGTTATCGCGTCGCCCTCGCAGAAGCGTATTTGAATGAAGCGCGAGTTGTTTCAAATCAAGCAGATGGATCGCCAGAATTAATAACTAGATTAGTTGCAAGCGCAGTGAATGAAGCACGCATCGCAACTGATCTTTCACCGCAAAATGTTAATACATGGGAAACGCTTGCTAATATGTATCGTAACGCGCAACCATTTGCACCGGGCGTTCAACCATGGGTAACGAGTTCATACGCACAAGCTGTACTATTTGAGCCCGGAAATCCTGCATTACATCTACAATTGGCAAACGCAAAATATTTAGAAGGGAAAAAAACTGAAGCAAAAGAATCGTATGAAATGGCTGTCTCTCTGAAACAAGATTATTTAGATGCGTATTTACAATTAGCGGGATATTATGAGCAGGAAAAAGATCTTGACCGAGCGATTTCAGAATTAGAAAAAGGATTACAAGTTGGACGACAATCAGACAACTATATTTTTCAACTTGGACGATTATTTTTTAATCGCAATAAAGAAGGTGATTGGGACAAAGCGCTATCACTATTTAACGCGGCGATTTCCATCAATCCAAATAATGCAAATGCTTTGTTTAGCGCTGGATTAGTGTTTGATAGGAAGGGTGAAAAAGAACAAGCATTGCGGTATTTTGATGAAGTATTAAAGCGCGACCCAAAAAATGAAGCAGTTGCAAGTCGCGCAAAGCAATTACGATCAATTTTAGGAATACGATAAACTATGTTGACGATGATATGTGGCCCAATGTTTTGCGGAAAAACTGCAGAACTGATTCGGCGAGTGAAACGTGAACGAATTGCGGGGACGCATGTGCAGATTTTCAAATTCCAAAAAGACGTTCGCTATGCGCGAGAGGACCAAATGGCATCAAATGATGGGGGAGTATTAGGTGCAATTCCTGCGACAGCGAGTCATGAAATTATTTCGCATCTTGATAGAGCGTGTACTATTGTAGTAATTGATGAGGTTCAATTTTTTGATTCGGGAATTGTTGATGTGGTAAGAAGTTTGGTTGAGCGAGGTACTCATGTGATGTGTGCGGGACTAACTCTTGATTTTAGGGGCGAACCCTTTGTGTTTTCTGATGCTCTACGATCTATGGCAGATTTATTAGTATATGCGGATGATATTGTTCAATTACATGCAGTGTGCACATATGCTGAACACAGAACTGTTCCGTGTGGCAAATCAGCGACGCGAACGCAAAGAATAATAAATGGACATCCTGCACTCTATACAAATCCCGTCGTCGTGATTGGTTCTACCGAGCTGTATGAAGCGCGATGTGTCGCGCACCACCTTGTCCCCGGAAAACCAATTATACAGATTCCAAAAGCGCAGAAAGTAATGCAATGCATAAGCTAGCTTTTTAGATAATTAGATTTTTAGCTTCTTAGGCGTTGGCGTTGGTGTTTCCTAAAAAGCTAAAAGGCTAATTCCTAATGCCTAGCTTAACTATTCATGTCATTCCCTTCAGCAGGACTAGCCCGACCGAGATCGGGAATCCACAACGTCATCAGCATTAGCTAGGTTGTAGGAACTAGCTTTTGCTCTAGGCATTAGGAACTAGCTTTTTAGCTTATTAGGACGTCGGCGTCGGCGTTTCCTAAAAAGCTAAATCCTAAT
>CAYVCS010000022.1:0-6453 GCA_964450455.1 uncultured Gammaproteobacteria bacterium
CTTAAAACGTCATCTCGAGTCGCAGTCCTTAAAACGTCATCTCGAGTCGCAACGAGAGATCTCGTGAGGGCGAACGTTGACGAGATTTCTCACCCTCCCGAGGGATTCGAAATGACGTGGAAAGTGTGTCGCCAACTGCACCACGTCATCTCGATCCGCAGTCCCTAAAACGTCATCTCGATCCGCAGTCCCCAAAACGTCATTTCGATCCGCAGTCCCTAAAACGTCATCTCGAGTCGCAACGAGAGATCTCGTGACGGCGAACGTTAACGAGATTTCTCACCCTCCCGAGGGATTCGAAATGACCTAGGTGGTGCGGGTCGATATGACATGACATACAGTATGCTCTCAATACGACTTCAGATGCTCAACGTACATGCGATTCACTAACCAAAAAATCCTCGAGACAAGCATCATCGAGGATTTTTTGTGGGTTAAGCTACTATTTCTTTTTCTTAGCAGCTTTCTTTTTTGGAGCAGCTTTTTTCTTAGCAGCTTTCTTTTTTGGAGCAGCTTTTTTCTTAGCAGTTTTTTTCTTTGGAGCCGCTTTCTTTTTTGGAGCCGCCTTTTTCTTTGTTGCCATAATTTGCACCTCCTTTCTTTGTAATCTCAAAATTTTTTTTGATAAAAATTTTGGAAGTTGATCAATACGAGTCGTGAGCATTACATATTAATTGCTTGTGTAACGCTCAACAATTTTTGTGCATGTGCACGCGTGCACTCGTTGATCTTTTTGTCATTGCAACTGTGATAGACAATTGCATACTATTTAGTATACTCCTAAATAAAAAAATAAAATAGGTGTATATAAAAAAAATGTGCATAACTTTTTTTCTTGACATTTCAGTTGTTGTCCATGTATCGTACATACATCAGTTCACTCATAAAATTTTTGTAGTATGAAATTTATGGCAACTCAAAAAGATAATTTTAAGAAAATGCGCTTAGGTTTTTTCTTTGCACTTATTACTGCGTTGACCTTCTCAATGTTTGTCCTCATTCGTCCATTTTTTTATGCATTTTTTTGGGCTTTAATAATTGCCATGATGTTGTATCCGTTATTCTTGAAGATTCTGCGCGTGACGAAGATGAGAACATTGAGTGTAGTATGCACGATTGTTATCGTGTTATGCACAATTATTGTTCCTGTTATGGTGATTGGAGGATTATTAGTAAAAGAATCATATGATGTATATCAAACAGTTTCTCAATTAGATTTTTTTAGTTCAGGAGACGTAACGCGATTTCAATTAGCAGACACATTTTTAGAACCCTATGTTATGATTGTGGCGAGAGAGTGGAAAACTTACGCTGGAGAAGCGATACAATTTTTATCAACTCATTTATTTTCTAGTATCCAACATATTACCTCCAATACTGTTTCATTTGTGTTGAATGTTTTTTTTATGTTGTATATTTTGTTTTATTTTTTAAGTGATGGAGAAGTATTCTTGAAACGTCTCTCGCAACTTTCACCATTACCAATGCATTATGAAGAAAAATTATTTGGACAATTCCGTTCAACTGCGCGCGCGACATTAAAAAGTTCATTAATTATTGGTGGCATTCAGGGTTTGATTGGGGGAGTATTATTTTTTGTGACAGGAATCAATGGCGCCCTGATGTGGGGAATATTGATGATGATTGTTTCTTTGATTCCCGCGGTCGGATCATTCATAATTTGGTTTCCCGCAGGATTGTTTATGTTAGCCATTGGAAATATTTGGCAAGGAGTAACTATTTTAATTGTTGGATTTTGTTTAATTGCAACGATTGATAATGTATTGCGTCCGCCATTGATTGGAAAAGATATTGAAATGCATCCGTTGATTGTATTATTTTCTACACTCGGCGGATTACAACTTTTTGGACTATCTGGTTTTGTGATGGGACCAATTATTGCCGCGCTTTTTCTTGCAGTCGTGCAAGTATATGAGGAGTATTTTATGGAACATCTTAGAGGAGACGAAACCACATCGCGCTAATGATTGAGAGAGTAATGAGAGAAAAAAATGTTGAGAGTAAAATAACTTCTGCAGTTAGTTTGCGTGCTATGTTGTAATGGTCAGCGAGTACAAATGTGGTTACTGCGGTTGAAGTTGCTCCCATGCTTGCGGCGACGAAAAGTGGTATTCCGTGAATATTGAGCATAGTTAAAAGTGTAACGGTGATGGTTGTGGGAAGAACCACTTTGATAAGTGAAATCATAATCACAGGAAACGAGAAAATTGATTGTGGTTTAATATCAAATAAAAAAGCACCAAGTCCTAAAAGCGCAGTTGGACCAGCTGATTCAGAAAGAATTGAGAGTAAGCGATCTAGAAATAGTGGAATTGTGGGAAGTTCAAAAAGTGGCCACAATATCCCTAACAAAACTGCCCAGAGAAATGGCAGTTCAATCATAGTAATCAATACGTCTTTTTTAATAGTTGCAGATGCAAATTGGTTGAGCGAAAAAATCCCTATACATAACATGCTGACGACAAGCGCAACAGAAAGTAGAGATGCGTACACTGTCCCCATTGCTCCAAAGGTAAATGTTGCATAGGGGATTCCTAAATATGCAGTTGACCCTAGTGTGGTAAGCATCGGAAGTGAAGCGCAAATTGACTTACTAATTTTTCGATTTTTCAAAAAGGGGAAAAGTATGAGAACAACAATAATGTGCGCAACAACTGTGCCGGAAATGAGCAATACTGTTTCTCGTCCCCATATTTCACGGATTGGTGAGATAATCAGTGTATGAAAAATTAATGCGGGTAATGCAATATAAAATGCATAACCATTTAAAACGCTAATTGCTGATTTTTTCCAAACGCCAACTTTACGTGTCAGCCATCCAATAAAAATAATTCCAAATGTTGGTATAATGGATGCAAGAAATGCGGTAAACATATATCAATAGTATAGCACAAAAAAACCGTGAATAAAAATTTCACGGTTTTTATACAAGCAAGAAAATAAATCTAGCACTTAGAAGTACTTTTCAACTTTTGGTTCATCAATTTCGTAGGGTTTTTTAATTTTTTGAATTGCGTCTATAGCGACATGCATACGTAAGAGTTTTAATGCAGGAGCTCCGCCTGGTGGAGGAGGTTTGCCTGGTCCCTCTTCTTTGAGA
The DNA here is from genome assembly GCA_964450455.1 of uncultured Gammaproteobacteria bacterium. Taxonomy (GTDB): domain Bacteria; phylum Patescibacteriota; class Patescibacteriia; order Magasanikbacterales; genus CAYVCS01. The sequence goes on from CAYVCS010000022.1 coordinate 3,122, forward strand.
AAGGACTGGTATGTGTCTTGCGGAGGGGGATTATTATCGTCATCATCAATCAGTAAATGAATTAAAAAATAGACATGTCGTTTTGTTTCCGGCGTGATATCTATTTTCAAACCTTTAAATTTTTTTTGAAAAAAAGCATCTACTAGTTTGTCAGTGATTTGATCACTATTGTTTTTTATATCATCTTTTTTGCCTGGTGGTCTTTCCATATATAAATATTATATTTTAAAAATATTAAATTTAATACACAAGTTCGCTTATAATGATATATTCTTTCAAGAATTTGCGCAATATGTGTGTGTGGATATCTCATCTTACAATTTTTGTTTTTCCCATAATTCATAAAAACGCCCATGTTTCGCGTATAATGTTTCAAAATTTCCAGATTCAATAATGTTTCCTTTTTCTATAACAAGAATCTTATCCATTGCTTTGATAGTTGTTAATCTATGCGCAATGACAATCGCGGTAACGTTTTCAAAAAATTTGTATAATGAATCACGAATTTTTTCTTCTGATTCTAAATCTAAATGTGATGTTGCTTCATCAAGTAGTAATAATTGAGGTTGTTTGAATATCGCTCGCGCTATCCCTAATCGCTGTCGTTCTCCACCAGATAATTTGACGCCTTTTTCTCCTATTAACGTGTTTAAACCTTTTGGCAGTTTGTGTACGAAATCATCAATGTATGATGTTTTCAATGCTTGTTGAAGTAATTGTTTGTTCGTTTTTTGAGCTGAATTGGTGATGATAATGTTATCTTTCAATGAAAAATTAAAAACTTCAGTGTCTTGTAATACAACAGAGACATATTTAAAATAATCATTCGTATGAATTTTTGGTAAGGGGATATTGTCAAATAAAATCTCGCCTGTGAATTCTTCTCGTTCTTTGCAAAGAAGTTTGAAAAGTGTGGATTTTCCCGCGCCAGAAAGTCCAACAATTCCAATTTTTTCTCCGCGATGTACATCAAACGATATATGGTTCAAAATATTTTTCCCCCCATAAGAAAATGAAACGTTGCGAACGGATATTTTTTTCCAATCAGGTGAAAAATGAATTTTGTCTGTGTCATCATCATTCAAAATGGGCTCGTTCAGAATAGCATTCATCCGAGCAATTCTTAATTTTGATGTTACAAAATGAACAGTTAAATCCGCTAATTCATCAATAGATGTACGCAGATCTCCAAAATAGAACATAAATAAAATAAAAAATGCGATATCGTATTTTCCATTCACAATTCCCAAAATAATCAGCGCAAAAATTCCTAACTTAAATGCGTCAGACCATAATGCGAGAAGTTGATTTCGCGATTGATACCAAAAAATACGATGTGTAAGTTTTTGTAAAAGTGTAACAGTACTTTTCTTAAGTTTTAAATATAGACTTGTCGCCATCGCCATGACTTTTACTGTTCTGATGTTATTAATTGCTTCAAATAGCGCGCCGTTGAGCTGTTCTTCATGCTCATTTACACGATATGATGCTTCGCCGGCTTTGTTTGTCATCACGATTGCTAAACAAAAATAGGTAATGAGAAATATAAATAGTACGAATAAAATAGTATGATCAAATTGCGCGATAACTATGTTGATGGCGACAAGATTGACGACTATTTCTATGATGTTATCAAACCAGATTCTAACTATTTCATTATATCCATTCCCGCCATTTTGAATTCTTTTGATTTTATTTCCCGAATTTTCCTTTTCATGCCACCTCATATTCAAACGAAATAGATGTTCTGTGGTTTTCAGTGAAGCATCAATACCTATTTTTTCTGCGACTTGATATCCATAATATTTAGCAAAAAAAATACTTACTCGTCTGATGATACTGCTCGTTGCAAGTAATCCCAACATTATGTATACCGGGCGAAGAGAAGAGCCGTGTTGATAGTGTGTTAAGAACGAGACGATAGATGCCGTTGCAAATGGGGGGTACAAATTTATGAGATCGCCAATACAACGCACAAAAGACGAGCAGAGAAAAACTGCCCGATATGGTTTAATCAATTTCAGAATATCTTTGATGAGTCGGAACGACGTGTAATCAGCAATAGTTTGTGAGTGTGTTTTTGACATACGTCAAATTAGGGCGTAGAAAATTAGCTTATTAGCTTGTTAGGTGATTGGTTTTATTAGTTTCTTTGATTAGGTTTTAGGAATTAGCTTCTTGAGCGTAATGAGGCGATTGGCGGGATCGTTTCCTAATAAGCTAATTACCTAATGTCTAGAAAAAGTTGGTTTATGTCATTCCTTCAGCGGGACACGCCCGCGTGCGCGCTAGAATGACACCGTGGGCGTGGATTCTCGTCGGAGTTTACCCCTTTAGCAAGATACGTCCTCAATTCTCAATCAGGGGGTGACAAATTAAAATCCACTATAATTACTTCCTCTTGCAGTATACCATTTTTTTTAGAAATAAAAAAATCCTCATTGCCAATGATTTTTACATATGCCTCGCCGTGATTCGCTCAAGCCATAGATAAGAAATTAATCTATTTATCGGGTAGGGAACAATCAAGATTTTTTACGTGCAACTCGTGTGCCTAATTTGTTAGTAATTAAGATCTCATTTTGAACGGAACTTCGTTAACCTTTTGAAGAATTTTAAGTGTTGCTTGTACTGAAAGATTCTCACTTGGCAAGATGATCAGCCGATCACCCAATTGATTAAGTAATGGACTTAAAAATTCATCTGCCCATGATGGTGATAATGTGAGTACACCGAAAAAATCTATTTCTAGTTCTTCGGTATCAGAAAATTGGCGTAGAGTTGTTTGAAACGCTTTGAAAGCTTCACTACCTAATTCTCGCGAAAGTAATGTTTTGCCAAATTTTTCCAACTGTAATTTCATATTATTTCTTTTGTCTCGCCATATTCTTGGCGAAGGGGATTATTTATTAAAATTCTATTTTTGCTAAACATCCCCGCACGACATGTTGGCCACGAGTAACGCGGAAATCTTTATTTTCGCCTTGCATACGAATTTCAGCATCGCCACTGGTATAGAACAGATTGAATGGATGTTCAGTCACGACATCACGAACAAGTTTTAGTCCGTTCCCTCGCTTCTCTGGCGCCCGACCAGAAATAAATTCAGTGAAAGCAACTTTGACTGCCTCTACATGGCTCGGGAGTTCCGGACGAACATGACGCAACGTTTCTAGAATACCCAATCCTCTGTCAGCAAGAACAACGGTACGTTTCAGCAGATCATAACCAAAAAATATTCCCGCCTTGTCTGGCCATTTCCCGATATTGTGAGCAAACGAATTATCGCCGATTTCTCCAGCAATTAAGGTGATCAAGGAATATAACTTTTC
>CAYVCS010000023.1:0-7993 GCA_964450455.1 uncultured Gammaproteobacteria bacterium
CTTTTTGATAGAAATGATTTTATTCTCCATTGTGGAAAGTTGTGTTTTGATGTCATCAACAATTATGAGTCCTTGCTCAAATTGTTTAATCGCCTCTTCTATATCCCCTGTGTCATTTTCAAACCACTTGGTAATCGCGTCTAATTCCTCCAACTTTTTTTGTAATGATTTCGTTTTCATATTTTTTGAATGAGTGCGTCAGCATTGCCTTCTGCAAATCGCAGACGAACTTTTTGATTATGTGACAGTACATCTTCATTTCGTACGACACTTCCGTCTTCTGCATACGTTATTGAATATCCTCGTTGCAATATAGCATGCGGACTGAACGACAACAATAACTGTCCTTTTGCTCTTACAGCTTCATTATATTTCATCATCATATTGTGCATACGCATCGCAATTATTCCACGACTCACATCCACTGCCTTCATATTTTTCCGAATCATCGCTGAAAGTGTATGTTCAATATACTGCACTGTCTGCGATATTTCTCGTAAGATTTCGTGCATATCCGGAACAACTAACTCTGCGGCATGCGTTGGGGTAGACGCTCGTCGATCTGCAACAAAATCGGCTAAGGATTCATCTTTTTCATGTCCAACACCACATACCACGGGAATTAAGGATGAAAATACTGCGCGTGCGACTGATTCATCATTAAAACTCTTCAAATCCTCAAGCGAACCTCCCCCTCGCGACATCACGATAACTTCTGGAGCAGAGTCAGGATTTTGCTGAAACATCGTATTAAAAAACTGATACGCCTTTACGATTTCGCGTGGTGAATTATCTCCTTGTGTTACTACATCATATAATTGAATCGTAATTCCCGACCATCTATTCTGCACAATTTTTACAAAATCAGAACATGCCGCCGAATCACGCGATCCGATAAATCCAATTCGCGTCGGCATTGTCGGCAGAACGCGTTTTCGCTCACTAGAAAATAATCCTTCGCTCTCTAATTTTTTCTTCAGAGCATTATACGCTTTTTTCAAATCTCCTTCGCTTTCCACCATTTCAATCTGGTGAACAGTATAACGAAATCGTCCGCTTTTTTCATATATTGACGAATATCCCACCACACGAACTTTCATTCCATCTGATAAGGGAATTTTGATATTAAATGAAATCGCAAAACATTCAATCACCGACACAGCATCTTTTAGCGAAAAAAATATCCATTTGTTTTGTCGAGAAGAATATCCACTTATTTCGCCTTGAATAGCAATTCCCTGCATAACCAGTAATTGTTCATTCGCGAGCGCGAGATATTGTGACACCGAGAGTGCGTTATCTAACATACGTTCGTTGATTTTAGATTGATGATTTTAGATTTTAGATTTGAGACGACGTAAATCTAAAATCTAAAATCGTAAATCGTAAATCGCGCAGCTCATCTAATCGTAATCGCTGTCCCCATATCCGCCCACTTGTAAATTGGTTCAATATCAGCATACGAAACATTTACACATCCATGACTTCGCTTTGTCCCAAATTTGTTATGCCAAAATGCTCCGTGAATAAAATAATTTCCGCGTGAACTATATTTAAACAACAAATTCCATTTTGTATTTTTGTAATCATAGTTCAAACCAGTATAACGATGCACAGACAGTTTATTTTGAACCATATAATCACCTTTTGGTGTATCCATTCCTTTCATTCCTGTGGAAACGAGAACAGTATTGATGTGGTGTGGCCCCACAAAATATGAGAGTGTTTGATGTGTTGTATCAACTTCAATTTGCTTACCATAAAATATCGGCAGAGGTTCAAGCGGACTAAATCCTGAATTAATTTCTTCTCCATCCATATATCCGTCCCCATCAGTGTCGTTTGCGAGATAATCAGAATTGATATTTGCTTCAACATAATCGGTCAAACCATCGGAATCCGAATCACGCAGATAGAGCGAAACGTCAAGTTTTTCGCGTGTCTTAACTGTTGGGCTAAATCCCGAAAGTACTTCCGCGCGATCAGGAAATCCATCAGAATCTGAATCAGAAAGAGTTGACGATGTATGAATCATTTCTTCAAATCTATCTAATAATCCATCATTATCAGCATCCAATTCACTTGCAAACACAAAAATCGGCATGAACATGGTAAGACAGAAACTAGCGACCAGTAATTGTTGAAATAGTTTTTCCATCTGAAATAAATGTTACGGTTCCATTCACATCTGTACGAAACAATTCTATTCCTTTCTCTTTAATTCGTCTAATAACAGTCGGATCAGGATGACCATAAGAATTTTTACCAACGCTTATCACGGCAAAATGTGGGGAAACTGCTGAAAGAAATTCTTGACTCGTTGACGTTTTTGAACCATGATGTCCTATTTTTAACACATCAGCGCGCAGTTCGTTAGGTTGTTTCAAAAGATATTTTTCTATTTCATGTTCCGCATCTCCTACTAACAAAAAAGATGTTTCTCCATAGAACAATTTCATCACGAGCGATGTATTATTCAAATTTAAATCTTTACGAACACCTTTAGCCGAATCAGAAATATCCGTATCGGGAAAAAGAATATCAACAAAAATGTGTTCATCAATTTCAATACGTTGACGCTCACGAATATGAACTATTTTTTGTCCATTTTGTTTGATTCGTTTCAGCCATTCAAGAAAAATTGGTGTGGTATGAGCAACTCCCGTATACCATATATCATGAATTGCATAACGTTCAAACAAGGGAATCAATCCACTAAGATGGTCAGCGTGTGGATGTGTCAGGGCCATAATATCAATGGTATGCAACCCAAATCCGAGAATATTAGAAATTGGCAGAATGACCGCGTCGCCAGGCCCACCATCAATAAGCATATTTTTCCCGAGTGGCGTATGAATCAAAATGCTATCTCCCTGTCCTATGTCCAACACATGAACATATAGTTTATTAGATTCATAGGGAAATTCAGAAACACCAAATAATCCTCGAACAGCAACATATGCGACAATGACTACAATAGCGAAATATGAAAAAATTCGTTTCATATATCTTCTTGTATACGCCATTCTACTCCCTCAATTTTCAAAGGCGATGCGAGAGAAGGGATGTGTGGTTTATACATACCGCCATATATCATTAACAGATACATAATAAAAACTGTCGCGAGCGATATGTGGATTTCCCCTGTCGCAAACGAAATTGAGCTCAAACTATCAATAACAAACAGCATATACGAAAGTAATAGATACGGCACTGCCGCTAAAACAACTAATAATTTTATATTGATAAGTCCGGCAATAATGGCAAGTGCGCCTGTTGCCATAATCAGCGGAATAACAAACGCGATAAGTACATTTGCGGGAATTGCAACAAATGAAAAAAATCCAAAATGATAGAGTGAAATTGGCAATGTCGCAATATATGCGGCAGAACAAACGCTGATTGCTTCTGATAGAAATGAAGTAAAATGAAATCGTCTCATACACAGCGATTCTATTGGTTTTTGAAGCAAAATAATTCCCGCTGTTGCAATAAATGAAAGTTGAAACCCAGGGTCATAGGGTAAAATTAATGGATTAATTAAAACCATTATGAACGCTGAATGAATTAATACATATAAAGGAAATGTAATTCGTCCAAAATTTCGCGCGCAAAGTGGTGTCAATCCCATAATTGCGGCGCGAATGACTGATGATGATTCTGAAACGAATACTACAAATACGCAAACTAACGCTATAGAAATCCATATCATACGTTTTCTATTGATACCAATTAGTCCTAATACACTTGTCAACACTACAACCAACACCGTAATGTTGTATCCAGAAATTGCGAGAATATGCGACGTTCCCGTTGCGCGAAATGCGTCTTTTGTGTGTTGAGGAATTGAACTTCGCTCACCATACAAAATTCCTGCAAGAATGGATGCGTGGGGTTCTGGTATAACACGAGCAATAGACAGACGAAATTTTTCACGTAGCAGAGCAAACGATCGTAACAGTGAATCATCTCCTTGTTTCATGACAACAAACGAAGAAACACGATCACATTCATATTGAATTCCTTTAGCAAGCAACCATGTATCATAGTTAAATCCTTCAAATGGTTGCGGAATTGTTGGCATGCACGCAACACGCAGAATATCTCCTGTTGCTACGTGAGGATATCGCGGTAACCACAATACAATGTGTGTGTCGTTATAGGGAACTACTAATCGTTGTGTATCATTTTGATACTGTACATCAAGTCCAACTTTTGCATCAATAATTTGATTACGCTGAACAAAAGTTTGTGAAGACATAGGTAGAGCATAACCAAATCTCATCATGCCAAACACAAAAAAAATAATCGCGAACATGACGCATGATACATTTTTTTGAGCGCGCAAAAACAACGCCCACGGCAACAGAGCAACAACTACCAACACTAATGTTGATATGTCAATCCGATTTACCGTCGCGCACACTACGCCGATGAAAAAAAACACCGCATACAATGCAGTGCGTTTTCCTTTTGATGTCGCAATAGTTCGAAACCAACTCATCATACTTTTACTAAAAAAGATGACACTCTCACAAAAATTATCAATCCATTATAGCTGTCGTAAAATTAGTATGTTTCTTTCGTCACAATATTCACCAACTTATCCTTTACCACAATAACGTTACTAATAATTTTATGTTTCACTAATTCTGAAATCTTCTCCATCTGAAAAACAATTTCTTTTATGCCGTTCTCTGACAATCCCACATCCATCATCTGTTTTGCACGAACTTTTCCGTTGACCTGAATCACCATCAACACTTGAGCATCTACGGTGAGTTGAGGATTATATTCAGGCCATTTTTCTGTCATAATATAGGATTCGTTTCCCATAATATGCCATAATTCTTCGGTGATATGTGGAGCAAGTGGATGTAATAATTTCAAAAAAATCTCAAAATCAGCGCGCGCGACTTTTCCCACTTTTATCCATTCATTCAACAAAATCATCAATCGCGAAATCAATGTGTTATAACGCATTTCTTTAAAATCCGCAGTTACGATTTGAATTGTTTTATGTAATAATTTTTTTGTTGTTTCATTGGTAGCATCATCATTAATATAACCAGAAATTCTCCACACTTTTTCCAAAAACCGAGAAATTCCCTTAATTCCGCCTATTGACCATGGTTTTGATTCTGAAAGCGGTCCCATAAACATCAAGAATAATCGTAATGCGTCTGCACCATATTCTTTCACAACTTCATCAGGGTTCACCACATTTCCGCGCGACTTTGACATTTTTTGTCCATCATTCCCTAAAATTAACCCTTGATGTCGCATTTTTTTGAATGGTTCACGCACCGTGAGTAAGTCCATATCAGCACAAGCTTTGGTAAAAAATCGCGCATACAACAAATGCAACGCAATATGCTCTGCGCCAATCACATACAAATCAATAGGCAACCAAAAATCAACATCAGCCCGATTAAATGGCCTATCTTTTTCCTGCGGAGAACAATATCTCAAAAAATACCAACTTGAATCCACAAATGTATCCATTGTTTCATAATCACGTCGAGCACTCCCCCCACACGTTGGACATATCACAGTAGCAAACTCCGAAGAAGACGCGAGTGGCGGCTCACCAGTTGGTGTAAAATCAACATCATCAGGAAGCAGAATTGGTAAATCTTCTTCCGCAACCGGCACAACTCCGCACGAAGTACACCATATCATCGGAATCGGCGCTCCCCAATAGCGCTGACGCGACACCAACCAATCACGCAAACGATATTCTATTGCGCGTTTTCCCGTACCATGTTGCCCTAACCACAAAATCATGGTTTCGCACGCGACAATACTCGTTAAACCATTTAAAAAATCTGACTGCACCACAACACCCTCCTTCATTACTTCACCGTTGAGATAACGCATATCTAATGCATCTTTCTTTTCCTGTCGCACATCTAATTGCTCTTGTTTCAACACCACACAACGCGCGCGAGAAACAACTCGCGCATAATGACCATTCAAAAACATTTTCTCATCAGAAAAATCCTCGTCTTGAAATGGACTTTGAGCACGATGATACGCGCCAATTTCTATTTCAATCCCCTTCGGACTTTTCAGCAATTTAGTAAATGCTTTTTCTCTCACACTCGTATATTTTTCTGCCAATAATGCTGATACCAAACGATCATGTTCCTCATGAGTCCGCACCACTACATCAATATCCGCATGTTTTCTATACACAAATCCAACATGAAATGCGCATGCGAGACCGCCAACAATCCACATCATTATTCCTTCACGTTCTGCCACTACATTCAGATGGTCAAGCGCATTAAGCGTTAATTCAGTCGCATCAAACACAGAAGAATCAACGCACAGTGTTTGATGTATAGGCAAATTAAACTTTTGCGCAAACGCATAATCACGCTCGTCGTGAGCCGGCACTGCCATAATCATACCCGTCCCATACGACTCCAGAACATAATCCGCAATCCACACAGGAATTAATTCGTGAGTTATAGGATGAACACACAAAATTCCTTGTAGACAAACTCCAGTTTTTTCTTTTTCAAGATGCGCGCGTTCCAATTCTGTTTTTTTTGAAACATCAACTCTATATCGTGCAACTTCATCGGCATTTTCTATTCTGCTCATCAGCGAATCCACAAGCGCGGAAAGAGGAGCAACTATCATATACGTCACCCCAAACAGGGTATCAGGACGTGTGGTAAACACTTCAATTGATACTTTTGAATTATGAATAGCAAACACCACACGAGCGCCTTCTGATTTTCCAATCCAATTTCTTTGACCCTCTTTTGTTGATTCAGGCCAATCAAGCTCATCTAAACCCGAAAGCAATTCTTCTGCATAGTTCGTAATTCTAAAAAACCACTGTTCCATCAATCGTTGCGTAACGATATTTTTACATCGTTCGCAGTTACCGTCTACTACTTGTTCACGCGCCAAAACAGTTTTACAACTAGAGCACCAATTGACAGGAGCTTTGTGTCGATAGGCAAGTCCTCGTTTATAGAATTGCAAAAATAACCATTGTGTCCATCGATAATATGATGGATCAGACGTATTGATTTCACGATTCCAGTCATACGAAAAACCAAACATCTTAAGTTGTCGCGTAAAATTTATGATGTTGAGAGAGGCAACTTCTTTCGGATTTTTTCCCACTTGTATCGCATAATTTTCTGTGGGCAAGCCAAACGCATCCCATCCAATACTATATAAAACATTTTTTCCATTCATCCTAGAAAATCGCGCATTGATATCTTCAGCGGTATATCCTTCACTATGTCCAACATGCAAACCAGCTCCCGAAGGATAAGGAAATGTTTCAAGAGAATAAAATTTTTCCCGCGTCACATCATTCGTCAACGCTTCATTAAGCCGAGCTTGTTCCCATTTCTCCTGCCAACGTTTTTCTATTTCAATAAAATTATATTCATTCATATATATGTTAACTTTAATTTACACGACCATTGTCATTCTCCCGCGCACGCGGGCGTGTCCTGCTAAAGGGAATCCAGCGTCGCCACCTGTGTCATCCTCGCCGCAGCGGGGATCCAGCGCTTTTTGTCAGACTACAAACGTTTCTGGATCCCCGCGGAGTTTACCCTTCAGCAGGACACGCCCTCGATCCCCAATCGAGTTGAGGACAGGCCCCGATCGGGGGGCGAGAGCTTGTCCTGCTAAAGGAATGACATGTTGGGTATATGTATTCCACACTCTCGTTTCCTTATCTATTTTTTTCAAGTGTTTCACCACCATTCGCGTTTACGATATCTTTTTCCGCTATCTTTTTATCAACATATAACGTAACCGCAAGTAGTGAACCAACTACCGTGAGCATACCAATCATCAATCGACGTTTTGTTGCATGTGTCATAGACATATATTCTAGTTGTTTGTATGTTTTCATGCAACATCCAAAAAAAGCAGGATTCTTATCCTGCTTTCACACAACACCATTAACTGCAAATTACTTCATCAACGCATCAGCAAGTACACTCTTCTCTTG
>CAYVCS010000024.1:0-7864 GCA_964450455.1 uncultured Gammaproteobacteria bacterium
GTCTTAAATTATATAAACCGTGAATTAACGAAGCATTCATCTCGTGAGGATATCATATTGCTTGAGCGAATCCTCCGTTGTGCGCGAGATGTATATGGTTTTACCTATACATTCTAGTGCACACAACATATCTATACCGACTACGCGTCATGTAGTCGGTTTTTTTATAGGAAAAACCAGAAATATATACGAGATTTACATCAGACATGTGCATCTACTTGACAAAATCAATGTTTCTTATTACACTTCAAAATGTTCCTTACAACTTCCAACAGGAGTAAAATCATGCTTGCGATTGGAACAAGATTCTTTGGTAAAAACAAAGAGAAAGACCTGCCACGACTTGATAAATTTATTACATGTACACGTCAATTTTCTAATACAAGCACTTATTTTGCTGTGAATGTTGAAGAAGACACCATAGATACGATGCATCATATTGCACGGGATCAAGAAGGATACTGTGTGAGAATTATACCAGTCAGACCATGGGGGTATGTTGCCCCGCTAAATGCGATCGTACTCAAAGCCGCGCAGGAACAAGCTGAACATCTCTTGATTGCAAGTTCAGAATATCCTCCAAATTACGAGCACGTAGCAATTCTGAAATCCCATTTTGATGAAAATACGTTGGTAGTCGGAGCATGCTTTAGTGAGCATGCATATAAACCAGGCACACACGAAGGAAAAGGAAGTACTGTGCCATGGAATATGTTTGCGCTATGGAATCTGCACTATCTCGCGCGAACTGGATTTATGATGGCGGGCGATGCATCATTTAACTCGTTATATGCCGGAATGGCAGAATTTACGACTATTGCAGTGTTTCAAATGTTGTTCCCACATCTTACTGCAAAAGTAGTAAACGTACCAGGGATTGGCGGCATATGGAACACTGACGGATGGGATGAAGAACGTCACATGCTTCATCGAAAAAAAATTGAAAGTGTGAACGAACGTCCCGCCCAACAACTTGCTTGGGCAAAGCTGAACCCTCCAATGGTTATGCATCTCTAGTCTGTCGCGAGATGCTATACAATAATGTATCTGTTTAGTCAGATACATTTTTTTTAATTCATGTATATTTGTTAATACATAAAACAACGACAGTTATTATTTACAAGTGTTATAGCGCATCGTCATCACTTCAAATAACGAACGAGGATTAATCGCCACCAAGTAGCTAGACCAACTAAAAAACTTTGTCCTTTTGAAAGTGAGTAATCGGTGTATATTGGTTCTATAGAAATTTCACCATATTTCAATTTTTTTCTCCATACTTCTTCAATAATCTCTGATGAGATTTCCATACGATCTGTACAAAGTTCTAATTTTGCGAGCGCTGTTTGTTTGAATCCACGTAAACCTGATTGTGAATCTGTGCTTATATGTCCTCCTAAGGTTACTAAATTTCCAATTTTGTTTGCGATAACTCGCAACAATGGCATTTTGTGTGTTGTATGCATGCGACTTCCTATTACCACATCGTATCCTTCTTGTAGTTTTGCCATAATTCGGGGAATGTCGTTTGCAGAATGTTGTCCATCTCCATCAAACGTAACAATATAATCGTATGAACATATTTGCGCATAAGCAAAACCTGTGCGAAGCGCGGCGCCTAGTCCCCTGTTGATGCTATGACGTAGCACCACACAATCATATTGTTGCGCCATTGCGTTCGTATCATCATGAGAACCATCGTCAATAACGAGGATGGAATATGTTGTTTGATTATCACTCCCATCAGCACCAGAATGACACAATTCCTTCGTGTTATCCTCATGTAAACGCAGTAATTGTAGCGCCTCAAGCACGCCACCAATAGTTGTGGCTTCATTGTATGCAGGAATAATAATTAGGGCTGTTGACATAAAGCGTAAAATTTGGTAACAATTTCATCAACTGTGATGTGTAGTAACGTTACGTAATGTCGCGTAACGTCTTGTGACGTATAGTTCCCCACATTTTGAATGTGGGGATTTTTATTAAAAACCAATGTAGCAAACTTCTTCTTCCAAAAGAATATCAAATTTACTTTTCACAAGCCGCTTCACTGTTTGAGCAAGCATATACACATCGCTTGCAGTTGCGTTTTCCCTATTCACAATAAAATTCCCATGAACGCTAGAGACAACTGCCCCACCCTTCTGCATCCCCTTTCCACCTGACTGATCAATTAACCAACCTGCTGAAATACGCCGCGACAACAGCATGGATTCTGGAATGCTCAACGAACGTAATCGTGGAATATCATGTTCATCTAAAACATAATTTTTGAACATACATCCAGAGCTTCCGTATTTTTTTGGTTGAGTCGTATTTCTATATGACAACGCTTCACGAATTTTTTTCTGCGATTCGGCAACAATTCCCGATGACAATTGCAATTCACACGAAAGTATAATCTCCCCATTGTTTTTAAAAATACTATGTCGATACTCAAATGCACATTCTGCATTTTGTAATAGGGTAATTTTGCCAGTTTGCATATTCATACTTCGCGTGGACTTCACGACATCTTTCATCTCCCCATTCATTGCGCCAGCATTTCCATATATCGCCCCACCAATCCGTCCGGGAATTCCAGCCGCCCATTCAAAACCTGTTAAACCAGCTGATGCAGATTGAGAAGCAATTTGCGCCGTAACGCATCCGGCTCCAACATTCATAACATCCTCGTGTATCAGTACATCTGTACAATCAAGGCGCAACACTAATCCATCAAATCCCTTGTCCGCTACCAATATATTACTCCCTCCCCCTATCATGCATACCTTAATGCGAAATAGTTGTGCGGCGTTTACACACGTAACGACATCGTGTTCATTTTTTGCACTATAAAAATATAATGCCGATCCGCCAATATGAAACGACGTAAGTTCATGAAGTTGAACATCTGTCTTCAGCACTACACCACGTTCTTCACAATGAGATATATATAATCTATTAATCATATTGAAGCGTGGGGTTTTTTCTCGTCGCCATACATCTCGCAACAGCATCAATCGTTCCAGCTCCCATCACCACACACACATCAAATTCTGAAATTATTTGACGCGCTATGTGTTCTGTCGCATCAATGTTTCCCCCATAATATGCGGCGATTTTTTTTTCTTTCAACGCGTCAACAAGATGTTCTGCTTCAACAAGATGCGAAGATTCACGCCCCACAACATCATAAATATCTGACACAATAACTCCATCCCACATTGAGAGCGCATCTACAAATCCATCAAATAATTTTTCTGTTCTATCATATTGATGTGGCTGAAATACTAATAAAATTTTTGCGTCTTTGTATGTTTCTCGTGTCGCTTGCAAAGTTGCTTTAATTTCAGTTGGATGATGTCCATAATCTGAAAGAATAGTTTTGTCATCAAACGCGCCAACAATTTCAAACCTACGCCAAATTCCTTTAAAATCGGCAAGAGCAGATCGTATGATGTTGATATCAATTCCCCACTCAAGCGCAACTGCACAGGCAAGTGCCGCATCCTCGCGAATATGTTCGCCGAGTTTTGTTAACACGACAGAATGGATGTCCAAAAGTCCTGAATCAACTTGAACTTCGCGCGCTGATGTTACGAGTGGATGTACTATCGCATCACGCGTAATACGCACTAACAAACCATCATCAGGTAATTTTGCGGTAAACTCCGCAAATGTTTCTTCAATATGTTTGATGTCACGATAAAAATCCAAATGCTCTTCATCAATATTAGTGATGACAATCGTATGAGGCGAAAGCAAATTCATGTGTCCACGATATTCACATGCTTCAACTATAAACGGGGTATCATCTGTTTGTGATAACCGAATATTATTTTTTGTGAATTGTGGAACATGAGTTCCCACTATGACAAGTGGGTCAAGCCCTGCTTTTTCAAAAATGAGTCCTATCATAGCAGTCGTCGTACTTTTTCCATGCATCCCAGAAATTGCTATGGTTTTTCTCTCTCGAGAGATGATACCAAGTATTTCAGGATAACTCATACACGGAATACGCAACTCGCGAGCACGTTGAAGCTCTGGATTAATATCTGGAATTGCAGGAGAATATACTATTACATCAATGTCGGTGGTGATGTTATTGCCGTCAGATTGATTACACGATACCTCTACGCCTTCATCCACCAATTGCATAATAATCTCGGAATTAGTAATATCACTTCCAGAAACGTTTGTGCCATACGATACAAAAAGACGCGCTACAGCAGAAACGCCAATTCCGCCAATTCCTATACAATAAACTCGTTTGTATTCATGAAGATTCATACCACTGTATTTAACCAAGAAATAGTGTATACTACAAGCGCGAGAAAAAAAATGAAAAGCACAAGTAACTAGAATCTATTTATTACAAATTACTAACTACAAACTAATCTACCTATGTATCATTCATTATCTCAACTTGACCCACAGATTGCAGAAGCGCTTTCGTTAGAATTAGAGCGACAACGTACAACACTTGAAATGATTCCCTCCGAAAATTTTGTTTCTCCCGCAGTTCTTGAAGCATTAGGTTCAGTTGCGACAAACAAATATGCTGAAGGGTATCCGAATAAACGTTATTATGGTGGATGCGAATATATTGATGTCATAGAACAACTTGCGATTGAACGTGCAAAGCAATTATTCGGAGCTGAACATGTCAATGTACAACCACTTTCAGGCGCTCCTGCAAATATTGCCGCCTATTTTGCCGTGCTTAAGCCGGGTGATACAATTTTAGGAATGGATTTATCGCATGGTGGACATTTAACCCATGGCCATCCCGTAACCCACATGTCTAAAATTTTTAACTTTGTCAGATATACCACGAATCCAGCTACTGGTAGAATAGATTTTGACCAACTTCGCGCGATGGCGCATCTACATAAACCAAAATTAATTCTTGCGGGATATTCTGCGTATCCTCGCGACCTTGATTATACTCAATTCAAAACTATTGCGGATGAAGTTGGCGCGCTCACCATGGCTGATATTGCGCATTGCGCAGGAATGATTGCGGCTAACGAAATGAATAATCCTGTTCCCTATTTTGATATCGTCACTACAACAACACATAAAACATTGCGTGGGCCTCGAGGTGGCATAATTATGTGCAAAAAAATTCATGCCGCAGCAGTTGATAAATCAGTTTTTCCTGGTTTTCAAGGCGGGCCACATGAAAATGTTATAGCGGCAAAGGCAGTTGCCTTTTTAGAAGCGCTTCAACCATCCTTCAAACTATACGCCAAACAAATATTAAAAAATGCGCGCGTGTTGGCAGAAATTTTATTAAAAAATGATTTTCATCTGGTAACGGGCGGAACAGATAATCATTTAATTCTTGTAGATCTTACTAATAAAAATTGTACCGGACAACAAGCAGAAAAAGCATTAGACAAAGCAGGAATTACCGTTAATAAAAATATGATTCCCGACGATTCACGTTCACCTCTTGATCCTTCAGGAATTCGGCTTGGCACTCCCGCGCTCACAACGCGTGGAATGGGAGAGTCAGAAATGTCCTTGATAGGAAAATGGATTTCTGAAATCATTTCACATATCAATGACGAATCGATTTCAAAGCGAGTGAAACACGATATTCATCTGCTCACTTCGCAATTTCCTCTTTATCGTGAACTATCATGAACATTATTAACTGTCGCGCAATCGCTCGACGAATCACTGAAAACGTTCAGCAACAAATTACGCAAACAGGAATTATTCCTGCAATTGCAGTTATTTTAGTTGGACAAAATCCCGCATCTGTTTTGTATGTTTCGTTAAAAGAAAAAGCGGCGCGCACTGTTGGTATGCGATGTACTAGGTATAATTTTAGTGATACCGTGAGTGAAAAAGAATTACTAGGATGTATTGATACGCTGAATAATGACAGACACATTCATGCAATTTTAATTCAACTTCCACTCCCCCAACATCTCAACACCCACACCATTGTTTCCGCAATTCATCCTGCCAAAGATGTTGATGGATACCATACCGAAACTATCACATCGTTTTTAGAAGATGCTACTGCGCAACCACCAATTATGGTAAGCGTTATTGATGCTATTTTGAAAGAAACGGAAATTCTACCTCAACAAAAACACGCTGTCATTCTTTCAAATAATCATATTTTTGCTGATCCAATACGCGTATATCTTGAACGACGTGAGGCGATTGTTGATGTTTTTGCGCCAACTCCGCAACTGGTCCCCGTACAAACTCGCGATGCTGATATTCTTATTTCTGCGCTTGGTCGTCCACACTGGATTTTATCTCATGATATTAAAAAAAATGCTGTTGTGATTGATATTGGTATCACGCGATGTGCGAATGGACTGACAGTCGGCGATATAAACCCAGCTAACCTAGAATTGATTGATGGATATATTACACCTGTTCCTGGAGGAGTTGGCCCGCTTACAATTGCCTACGTACTTTTAAACACACTTAATTTTGCTCTAGTGCAGAAATATGCAAATTGAAACTTCTAGCGCTGATGTAACAATACAACTGGGAATTTCTATTGGTAAACAACTGCGTGGCGGACAAGTTATTGCGCTCTACGGAAAATTAGGTTCAGGCAAAACAACTTTGACAAAAGGTATCGCACAAGGTCTTGGTATCGCTCAAACTATTGTCAGTCCAACTTTCACCATACTGCAAACATTTCCGCTACTCAAGCATTTGCACCATGCGCGAATGTTTATTCATATAGATACCTATCGAACAAATTCATTAGCTGAATTACGAGCGATTGGCATAATGGACTATCTCTATAATCCTGAAACTATTTGTGTGATTGAATGGCCAGAAATTATGAGCGCGGTTCTCTCTGACGCAATTTCAATTCGTATGAATATGGAACAAAATATGTGCTCATTAGATATTTCTTCAGAACTTGCATCTCTACTAGAGCGCAGTTGATGTTGCCGCCAATTTATTTTGAATTCTTAGACGAATCCGTTTTGAATATGCTTTAAGCGCAGGATGAGTCCGTTTATCTACCTCAACTTTTTCAAATTTTGTTTTGAGAGTTTGTAATTCCTGTCTTGTTAATTCTTTCTGCACTTTAATAACGGAACTGGTTGACTTCGTAACAGGGTCAGCTTTTTTAGCTGCTTCCTTCAAACTAGCGATTTTTGAGGATAATATGGTGATAGTTTGTTGAAGTGTATCAGTTCTTTGCGTAAATTTTAGTTTAAATTGTGGACTTGCAATAACTGGAGTTGTAATATAGAGTTGCGCATTTTGTATCTGTACAACTGCTCTTGCTATGAGTGATTCTGCATCAGGGAGTGGTTCACCCGCGTCAACTATTTTTTGCACAGATACAAGCAAAGCTTTTACATTATCCAACTCAACCCAAGCCATGAGTTCATTGTTTTGAAGATTAGCTATTCCGAGTTGTGATTGTGTATCTATCCGCAACTTATTGAGCAAAATTGGGTTTGTAGGAAAACCTGCGACAGGTTGCGGTACAGGATTAGCAACTGCATTGGCTTTTTTAACTGCTTCCTTCCAATTAGCGATTTTTAAGGTAAACATGGTGATAGTTTGTTTCAGTGTATCAGTTCTTTGTGTAAATTTTAGTTTAAATTGAGGACCTGTAGATGGAATCGCAACATAGAGTTGCGCATTTTGTATCAGTGCAGCTGCTTTTGCTATGAGTGATTCTGCATCAGATAATGATTCATCCGTATCAACTATTTTTTGAGCAGATGAAAGCAATGCTGTCGCATTATCCAACTCAACCCAAGCCATGAGTTCATTGTTTTGAAGATTAGCCATTCCGAGTTGTGATTGTGTATCTATCCGCAA
Source organism: uncultured Gammaproteobacteria bacterium (assembly GCA_964450455.1). Taxonomy (GTDB): domain Bacteria; phylum Patescibacteriota; class Patescibacteriia; order Magasanikbacterales; genus CAYVCS01. Next base: position 7,813 of record CAYVCS010000024.1, read on the forward strand.
CTTATTGAGCAAAATTGGGTTTGTAGGAAAACCTGCGACAGGTTGCGGTACA
>CAYVCS010000025.1:0-5273 GCA_964450455.1 uncultured Gammaproteobacteria bacterium
TCTAATTATTTCTTTACTTTTTGCTATAAGCTCCTTATCTTCAAGCACTTCAAGAAATGGCATACCTTGTCTTTTTCGCAATATCACCACATTAGCTATCGTAGATTCAAACAGCTTCACTATATCATCCGTCAATGAAGCTAGCTCCTGTTCTGATAGCTGACCATCCTCCGACGCTGATTTTTGAATTGTCTCCCGAACAGATTCATAACTCTTAAAAATAGATGAACTAGCACATTCAATAATCTTTCCTCCCAAATTTTTAAATTCATAATTTTTTATATCTCTACCAAAATCAGGACATTCTGGAATCATAAAGAAATCTTCCCTAAATACACGAAAAAGTTCCTGTTTCTTTTTTAAGCTTTCCAATTCAGCAGTAAGTTCTTTTTTTTCACCACCACGAAATATCCCAAAACCAGAACGCCACAAATTCAGTTCTGCCAAACGTTTATTAATCGCAAAGCTACGTTCTTTATGTTCGCGAGTTTTTCTATTTGTTCGATACATCGTTGTATTCACTTTTTGACGATACATAGTATATCGTTCAATCAATTCTGCAATATACACAAATGCTCGAGCTGATTTTTCAAATAATTTTTCAATTTTCTTTATCCTTACTTGTACTAAGATATCCGCCTCATTATCTTTTTTCTCCACATCTACATTTTTAAACTCTAATAAGAGAATTTCAATTTCTTGAAGTGAATCTTGAAATATCTTTTTTTGCTCCACAATATCATCAATCAATTTTCCAAATATCTCTCTCATTTTTTTGGACGTAAATAATTGACCCCCATCGTGAATATCAACTATCATTTGGAGTGATTGCAGTTGAATTATTGATGTAAGCGATTGAGTAGTTGACGTTAGTGTATCGCAACGCTCTACAATTTCATGATGAAACACATCCTCGTAAGAAGAAGTTTCATCGTGACGCTTTAAAATATTGTTCGGCATTTTCTCTTTCATATCTACAACATAATCTCATTTAGTTGAACTTCGCATAGTATCATGCGTCAACCCACTCGCAAACGAAGGATTTTCCAAAATTAAAAAATTCAACATATCTGCAAGCGCAATATTATCAATAGAACGAATTGCAACATCACCAGTAATTTTTTGGAATGTAATAGCCAGCTCGTTATCATCTTCTATTATTTCAAAATTCAAAAAATTACTTCCCACATGTTCAACCAAATGTTCCCTACTCAAACCATATTGTTTAGTAAAAATTTCTTTATCAAAAATTGCTTTATCAAGTCGAGTAATTTTTTCTCGCTGAACAAGTTTTTCTTTCATCACATTTTTCAATTTGTTTACAAATTCTGGATTTGTAAGTAACGAAATCGCAATTGCATGTGCGTTATGAGGAGTAATTTTTTGAGATGTTTTTTTTGGCCTTGTTTCTATTTTTTCATTTTGTTGTGAATCAAAATTTTTATCAATGCTTTTTGGTTTTTCAAAATTCTGACGATCAATCGCTTTCGGAGGAGCTTCTATCGCATCACGCGTTTTCTTTTCTTGAATTGATGGTTTTTCAGACATAGTATAATAGAAACTAATTTTGTGCTTTTAAGTATACCATATAGTAACAAATATTGAAAAACAAATAAAATCTGTTCAAAATAAAAAGCGGGTAATATGTTCAATAGACATATACCCGCCGAAAACTCCTGAAATCAAGGCAATTCTCTCGCAATGATTTCTCGCCACGAATGTACAATATGAACTTGAGCTAAAAAATGAGTGAACTGAATAAGATCATTCGGATGAGGACTGAAAAGATATTTTGTACTCACCAAACTCATACTAGCGAGTACATCCAAACGATCATCAACAAAATGCGTTACATCTAATTCCTCACAAATTCCCGCTTTTTCACTTCTATGACGACAAAAATGCACATGATCGCGAGGTATCCCAGTTTTTGAAAAGAATCTATGACAATCAAGCCAATTCCACGTTTTCTCCTGTATTTTCTCTCCACATTTGCTGATGAGAACGACACGACCGTCAAACCTATGTTGCGTCAGATCACGCAATGCCTCAAAAACACCTGAAACCGCAAAAGCTTCAAGATAGTTGTCTCCAAAGAACGAAGTGTCTTCTCCATCGTTCGCACGATCAATAATAACACCACCAATATCAACTCCAAGTGTTTCCTTTCGCATGTTCGCCACCCCCACTTTTCGGAATTATTAAAGAACTTTAAAAAAAGTTTGACACAAATGGACGAGGAAGTCAACGTTTTTACGATTTTAGATCTTACGATTTTAGATTTTAAAATAACACTTCATCTCGAGTTTTTTTTAACGTCATCTCGAGTTTTTTTTTTAACGTCATCTCGAGTCGCAACGAGAGATCTCGTCACGGTGAACGTGAACGAGATTTCTCACCCTTTCGAGGGATTCGAAATGACGTGGCGGAATTTTTGTCATCTCAAACTTTTTTTAACGTCATCTCGAGTTTTTTTTTACGTCATCTCGAGTTTTTTTTTACGTCATCTCGAGTCGCAACGAGAGATCTCGTCATGGTGAACGTGAACGAGATTTCTCACCCTTTCGAGGGATTCGAAATGACGTATCCATTCAACGTCATCTCAACCTTGTGGTAGAATGTGCGTCGCGTATAACATTTATGCTCGTAATTTCCATCCGGTTCTAAAAATAATCACACATAGCAAAAGTGTAGCACATGAACACATCAAAAGAATTCCTAATCCTAATGCAAGTGAGGAATCATGATACCCTGTCAGAGAATATCGTATTCCATCAATAGCATAAAAAATTGGATTAAAATGTACCAAAAATTGAAGTTTTGGTGGCAACATATGTACTGAATAAAATGCGCCTCCCAAAAATGTAAGCGGAGTCAAAAGAAAATTTGTCGCCAAACCGATTTTTTCAAAACTATTATCCGACCATATACCTACCACAATTCCTAATACACCAAAAAAAATACCAATGAGTAATACATAGACAAAAAGAAAGATTGGATGAACTATTGAACTAATATTGAATGCAAATGCCAACATCCCTAGAACCAACATAATCACGTATGCGCGAAATATTCCGCTCACAAGCAACGAACATACCATTTCAAAATATGAAATCGGAAGCGTTAATAAGTCATCCAAAGTTTTTTGAAACTTCATAAAAAATATTGAAAACGATGTCGCGCCAAACACTGCCAAAATCATATTCATCCCCATGATACCGGGAAAGACGAACGAAATATAACTAATTCCTTCAATGAGTTGAATCTTTGAACCAAGTACAAATCCGAAAACAAAAATATAGAGAGATGCGGTGATGAGTGGCGCAATAATCGCCTGACCTATCACGCGTTTAGTTCTACCTACTTCACGACGAACCAATGTGTATAATCCAATCCAATTCATATACTTATATTTTTTTGCCAATAACTTCCAAATAAATATCTTCTAATTTTGTATGTTCAGTAAGATGAGCAATCGTGTCGTCCATTACAATCACACCATCTTTTATAATCGCAACTCGTTCGCACAACAACTCAACTTCTTCTAGATAATGCGAGGTTAAAATAATCGTCTTTCCTTCTTTATGCAACATCTTTAGATAATTCCAAAGAACATGTCGCGTTTCAACATCAACCCCAGCTGTCGGTTCATCCAAGATGAGAATATCCGGGTTATGCATCATTGCTTTTACCAATACAACTCTACGCTTAAGTCCTCCCGACAAAAACTGAAATTTTTTCTGTCTATGTTCTAACAAATCAAACTCTGTTAACAATTTTTCTCGACGATGTTTCATTTTTTCCCCTATTATCCCAAAAAATCCCCCTTGATAATCCAAAATTTCATCAACAGTTTGGAAAATATCAATGTTAAATTCTTGCGGAGAAAGACCAATGCATGCTCGCGATTCTCTATAATTTTGCACAACATCATTTCCCATCACAAGAATCAGACCATCAGTTAATGTTGATATACCCGTTATACAATTTATTATTGTTGTTTTTCCCGCGCCGTTTGGTCCCAACAAACCAAAAAATTGTCCACGAGGAACAGCAAGAGTAATCCCATGCAATGTTTCATTTTTTGCATTTCTATATTTTTTTTTAAGATTCTTAATTTCAATTGCAAACATAAAGTGCTATGTGGTGAACATTGCTATCTTTTCCTCTCGTGATAATTTTTTAAACTCCCCTTCTGCTTTTGATGCGGATGAACGGTCATGGTATTTTTTTGAATACACTAAAATGACCGGCCTACGCGAGCGCGTATATTTAGCCGCGCGAGATGAAACATTATGTTCACCAATACGCCGTATCAGATTTGTAGTTATCCCCGTATACAAAGTTAAGTCCGAACATTGCAGAACATACAGATACCACATATGCCCACTCTCAATAATTATCATCGCTCCATCGCTCCGTTTACTAATTAATTTATTTGATTTTGAAAATTCGGAGAGGGCGGGATTCGAACCCGCGGTGAACTTTCGCACACAACAGTTTTCAAGACTGCCGCCTTAAACCGCTCAGCCACCTCTCCGTATTTTTAGATTTTACACGCATTAGTATACAACCTTTTAAGCCATAACGTCAACCCAAAACACGTCGTTGAGGAAAGTGCGGATGCGATACAATATTGACACAATGCGTGAATAACAAATATCTGTAACATAGTGAAATATATTGAAGCGAGAAACGCACATAAAGAAACTATGAACAAATAATTGAGCGTCGTTGGTTTCTGATTATCAGCATACATACATGAGATTATTATCAGTGTTGCGTATCCAAACATACCGATCAACGCAACGGGAATTCCAAAAACTTTCGCGTATGCGCTCGTTGTAACTAATTCACATCCATTCACAAGTGAGCATGGAGGAACTTCGTTTTTGTAATGCTTCACCGTCAAATAGGACGCATCAAGAAATCCAAAAAACGCAACAAGGGCGATGCTATACGCAATAATCTTATTTAGTGAGTTTACTTTCAATAAGTGCGCGAAACGATTCATAATTTGGTTGAACAGAAATTCGTTCGCCGTTTAAGAAAAATGACGGTGTAGAATTAACTCCAGCTTGAATTCCAGAAATATAATCATCATTAACTTCGCTTTTCGCTTTTCGCGATTTCATATCTTTTTCAAATTGAACCAAATCAAGTCCAATATTCACCGCATATTCAGCAAAAAGTTCCTCTTGTTTCGCTCCGTTCTGTGACCATAGTTGTTGATTTTGAAATATCACATCATGCATTTCCCAAAATTTTCCTTG
>CAYVCS010000026.1:0-2168 GCA_964450455.1 uncultured Gammaproteobacteria bacterium
GGAACTAGCTTGTTAGCTTTTTAGGACGTTGACCGACACCACCCTAATAAGCTAAGAAGCTAGCTAAGCTAGGCATTAGGAATTAGCTTGTTAGCTTTTTAGGAAACGCTAACGTTAACGCCCTAAGAAGCTAAAAAGCTAATTCCTAAAGCCTAACCAAAAGTATGTCCAATTCAATTTCTGATTTTCACATCACACAATTAGAAACACGGGCGAAAAAGATTCGTCAGGATATTATTGATATGTTAACCAACGCCGGGTCGGGTCACAGCGCTGGCCCACTTGGGATGGCTGATATTTTTACTGCATTATATTTTCATATTCTTCGCCATAACCCAAAAAATCCCGATGATCCACTTCGCGATCGTGTTTTTTTATCAAATGGCCATATTGCGCCAGTTTGGTATGCAACACTCGCTCACGCTGGATATCTCTCACGCAAAGAAGCTACAACAACATTGCGAAAACTCGGCTCACGACTTCAGGGACATCCCCATAAAAAATCTTTATCTGCAATTGAAAATCCGAGCGGACCACTTGCGCAGGGAACTTCGCAAGCTGTTGGCTATGCGTTCGCGGCACAGATGGACGGAGCAAATTTTGAAACATTTTGTTTGATGAGTGATGGAGAATTACAAGAAGGACAAACATGGGAGGCACTAATGTTCGCCGGAAATAATCGTCTACATCGCCTCACACTCATTATTGACCGCAATAACATTCAGATTGATGGAAATACGGAAAATATTATGCCACTTGAACCCTTGCGTTCAAAAATTGAAGCATTTGGATTTCATTGTATTGAAATTGATGGACATAATATGCGTGATATTGTGGATGCCTGTTTGCAAGCACAAGCAATTTACGAAAAACCAGTTTGTATCATCGCCCATACAATACCCGGCAAAGGAGTTGGCTATATGGAATTTGATTATACATGGCATGGAAAACCACCCGCGAAAGGTCGCGAACATGATCTTGCGTTGTGCGATTTACGAACGCTCGGAGGAGCATTATGTAGCGAACATGAGTGATGGGCGATTTACGATTTACGATTTTAGAATAGCAATCGTCGCCACTCGTCAATCGCCTATTTCTAGACTTTAGGAATTAGCTTGTTAGCTTTTTAGGCGATCAACATGGTCCTAATAAGCTAAAAAGCTAAAGTCTAATAAGCTAAATATGCCACCCTTACATCCAAAATTATTTACTCAAAACGAAGAATACATTCCAACGCGCGATGGTTTTGGTTCAGGATTGATTTCTGCCGCACAACACGATGAACGTATTGTCGGATTATGCGCTGACTTAACTGAAAGTACGCGGATGTTAGGATTCCGCGAAAAATTTCCCCAACGATTTGTTGAAGTTGGAGTTGCTGAACAAAATATGATGGGACTTGCCGCTGGAATGGCGGCGTATGGAAAAATACCTTTCGTGGCAAGTTATGCAGTATTTTCACCCGGACGAAATTGGGATCAATTACGTGTTTCGGTTTGTTATGGTGAACAAAATGTAAAAATTGTTGGAGCTCACGCGGGAATTTCCGTAGGTCCAGATGGCGCGACACATCAAGCGCTTGAAGATATTGCGATAACTCGCGTATTACCCAATCTAACCATTCTCTCACCATGCGATTCACATCAGGCATTTCAAGCAACCATTGCCGCGGCTCGTCATATTGGTCCTGTGTATCTGCGACTCACGAGAGAAAAAACTCCTGTGATGACTTTGCCACATACGTCATTTAAGATTGGTGAAGTGCACGTGGTAAAAAAAGGTACAGATGTTACGTTCATAGGAACTGGCCCAATTCTCTACGAAGCACTTATCGCCGCAGAAATTCTTGGCGGAAATCATCGCGCGCTTTCACATCTATGCAAGCGTTATCCTGATATCGGAAAACGAATCAAACTATCTAAACTTCATGGACATTCTATGGAGTATGCGCAACGTACTATACGATGGACACCAAAAATGATCATAGACAGAATTAAAAAAATCGGAAAAATCAATGTAGAAGTACTCAATGTTCATACCATCAAACCACTTGATGATGAAGCGATCGCGCGATCAGCAAAAAAAACTGGACTCGTCGTCACGATTGAAGAACATCAAATACATGGAGGACTATACGGCGCAGTTGCTGAATCACTTTCCAAACATCA
>CAYVCS010000027.1:0-17969 GCA_964450455.1 uncultured Gammaproteobacteria bacterium
GGAATAACAGGAATAGATGGGAAAGAAGATCCTATTCCTTCGTATCGCGAACTATCTCGTCGGATGCGAGAGCAACAAGAAAAATTTGAAACAAAAACACAACAAGGATTCGTCAAACTGATTCTCGTTCCGTTTGGTTTACGATTTGCTCGTATAGCTGATGCATATCGGCAGATGCTCCAGCAACATTTTGATGAAGGGAAATTGTTTCGTGCGTCAGAGTTTGATACAGATCCGCCGGTTCCCATTACAGAGATCAACCATGAAGGACCATTAGATATATCGGTTGAGTTTGAAAATGCCGACGTTGAAAGTAGACTTGTCTATTATCCTACTCAATTCTCCCAAATAAATCATGGAGGATCAACCAAGTATGATTATATATCACAAAACGGAGGATGGAATATTCTCTTTGTGAAAGATATGCCAAATATTTATGTAGAATTAAATGAGGTGCAAAACTATATACAAGGGGAAAATGTCATTCCAACTTCAGACGAATATCTCTCTATGATAACAGCGGAATCACGTAAGCCACAATCGCCTTATATTCACGAACGAGGTATGTCTCCCGAAGACCATTTGTTGTACGCAATGACTCATCTTTCGTATACTAACGGTGTTATTGATTATTTCGATTTTCATACTGGAAGTGGTTGTGCATCGATGCAGATCGGATCCTATTTGTTGACGCCATCGGATTCAGGGGAAGTTCCGTACGCGATTTGGGATTGCGAGGATAATATGATGTCTTTATTTGCGTCAAAATTTCATTTTGGTATTCGCTCTAGTACGGATGGCTATCGTACTGCGGTTGCCGCATAACGATTGGTGTTAGTATTTGAAGTTCAAAATCCATGTCTTTCACTTCGCCATGGTAATTGTACATCACATAGGTGGAATAGATGGTCGAGGTGGGGGTTGTGAAGAAGAAATTCGAGGGGGATAGCTGCGAGCTGGTCCAGTTGCGACAACTTTCATAGGAGTAGATGGTGGTGGTAGGGAATTTTGGCGAGATTGCGATTGTTCAATATTGCGAAATGAAACGCGTGCGGCATCAAAAAATAATTTTACCATTCCTGTGGGTCCGTTTCTGTGTTTTGCAATGTGGACTTCAGCAATATTGCGTTCCTCGGGTGGAATATCTTCAGTACGATAATTTTTATCCGCTGATTTGCGATATAAAAACATAACAACATCAGCATCTTGTTCAATGGAACCAGAATCACGAAGATGTGAAAGTTTTGGGATTGCTGGTTTTGTTTGTTCAACACTTCGCGAGAGTTGTGAGAGAGCTATAACAGGCATATTCAACTCTCGCGCTAATGTTTTTAGTGAACGAGAAATCATAGCAACCTCTTGAACACGATTATCAACTTTTGTTTGCGAATCAATGAGTTGCAAATAATCAATAATAATCATGCCGAGCCCTTGTTCCATTTTAAGTCGTCGGGCTTTTGTGCGAATTTGGGTAACAGTAATTACAGGATCGTCATCAATAAAAATTGGCGCTTCTGATAGTGTTCCGAGTGCATGCCCGATTCTCGTGAAATCATCGTTGTCGCCTTTTTCCGAAAGTCGTCCTGTACGCATTTTCCATAAATCAACATTTGCTTCAGAACAAATCATACGGTCAACTAATTGTTCTTTAGACATTTCCAAACTAAAAAGTCCAACTGGCTGTTTGCTACGTATTGATGCTTGGCGCGCAATATCTAATACGAATGCAGTTTTTCCCACACTTGGACGCGCGGCAATAATGACTAAATCTGATTTTTGTAATCCTCCTAACAGAGAATCAAGTCCGGTAAATCCTGTGGGAATACCGCGTAATTTTCCTTTTTCTTTGTGTAATTCATCAATGCGTTCAAATGCTTCGGTTAATATATGTGCAACAGGAACAAATGAACGAGTAGTCGCATTATGAGAGACCTGAAATAGAGCTTGTTCTGCTCGATCCACCACGGTGTCAACCTCTTCTTCTTCGTTATAGCTCAAATTAACAATATTGGTAGCCGCCGCAAGTAGTCGACGAAGCGTTGCTTTTTTGACGACTAACGCGCTATAGTGCTGAATGTGGGATGAAGTTGGTGTAATGTTTGAGAGTTCAACTAATGTTGCTTTTCCTCCAATATCAAGCAAGCGATGCGTTTCTTCCATTCTATTTGCAACTGAAATAACATCTATTGGTTGATGTTTGTTGAATAGTTCAACGATAGTTTTAAAAATAAGTTGATGTGTTGTGTTGTAAAAATCATCACTTTTGAGCGTATCGCCGATTTTTATAAAAGCCATTGGGTCAATGAGCAAACAACATATCACGGATTTTTCCGCTTCATCGCTGTGTGGGGGAATTTTGATTATGTCGCTCATATGTCAGCATCATACGATTATGTGGGAACGCAAACAAGAGGATAACGTGGGGACGGATCGTTAGCTTTTTAGGTGTTAGCTTGTTAGCTTTTTAGGCGTTGACGTTCGTATTTCCTAAAAAGCTAATAAGCTAATTCCTAATGCCTAGCTTAGCTAGCTTGTTAGCTTTTTAGGACGTTGACCGACACCACCTTAATAAACTAAAAAGATAAAATCTAGCAATATGAAAGTTTTAATTATATCAAATTTGTGGACGCCGTATGCTAGAGGAGGGGCAGAGAGAGTAGCAGAGCGTGAGGCCGATGAGTTGATACATAGAGGTCACAGTGTTTCTGTATTGACAGCTCGGCCGTTTGCAGTGAGTGGTTTATTTCCTGTTGCAAAGATGCACAATGCTATTTCATTGTGGCACGTATATCCTTTAAATTTTTTGTTCTATACTCACATGATGAAACAACATTCTGTGGTGAGATTATTGTGGCATATCATTGATATGTTACAGATACATACTCTGTTTGTTACGATGTATGTTATCTATAAAGAACAACCTGATGAAGTTCATACGCATAATTTGAAAGGAATTGGTTTGCTTATTCCTGTTGCGATACATTTGATGCAAGTTCCCCACCATCATACGGTGCATGATATGCAATTGATTACGCCAAGCGGTGTCATGCTTGCGGGAAACGAAAAAAATTGGGAGCACACAGGAATAGTAACTCGGCTATATAGGCGTTTTGTGAGTTTACTTTTTGGTTCGCCATCTGTAGTTTTGTTTCCTTCGCGATGGTTACATGACGAACATACAAAATATAATTTTTTTGCAAAATCTGAACAACGGGTAGTTCATAATCTACCTCGCGCTGAATTTGTTGGCGCTCATCAACCACTACGGAATCACCACATGGTAGTGCGATGTGTTTATATTGGTCAATTAGAACAACATAAGGGAATTATGTTGTTGGTAGCATGTGTGAGTTTATTACACAACGTAGAACTTTCGGTATTTGGAAGTGGGTCACTCACATCTTACGTAAACGCAATGAGTGTCACATATCCGCATATTACAAATTATGGAGAAGTTGATAGTGTTAAAATTGTGAGTGCATTGAAAGACGCAGATGTTTTAATCTATCCGTCAGTATGTTATGAAAATTGTCCTATGGCGATTGTTGAGGCAAAAGCAATGGGAGTTTCTGTAATCGCGTCGCGAATAGGTGGTATTCCAGAATTATGTGATGATACTGATATTTTGTTTACTGCCGATTCAAGCAAAGAATTACAATCAGCAATTCTAACTATGCAAAAGAGGTGTCAGACACCGGTGTCATAACCTATGGACTTGTGTAGACGAATACGTGATTTTTTTTGTTGACGATAAACGATTCTTGAGCGTGCTTCTTCGCGAGGTTATTAATACGATCCGCATCCCACCAATAATCATTCACCACAAAATATAATCTTTTTACGTTCATAGTTTTCATAATAAGACGAGCGCGTGTTGCAGATGGGTCGCCATATATCATATCTAAAAATGAATGGTATAATTGTCCTCCTGTGGGGATTGCATAAAAATATTGTTCGCCTTGAGGACTTTTAAGATAACGAGAAAAGCCAAACGTGGAAATTGCGGCGCTAGAAACAGTTTGGTTTGCGAGAACTACATAAGGAGTTTTTGCCGCATTACTTTCTATCGCGCGAACTGTTTCAAAATCTGTTGCGCTGACAGTATAACTGCGACTTCTCTCTACGGGATTGTTGCGTGGATAGGAAAAATAAACACTGCTTATGAATGCGCTTGTGAGTATGCAGAGGCCGATATATCGGACGGTTTTATCGCAGGATTTGAGTGAAGTGACTAATGAATGTAGCGTCAGAAGTAAGAGTGGAAAGAGTGTTATGAGAGCAATTTCCATTGCGCGAGCGCTATAATTTCCTTGTTCATAATCTATGACGAGTGGAATGTTCATACCACTAGCTAGAAACGCCGAATTCATAATGAGTACGATACACATTCCCGTATATGCGAGAATGATGGAACGTAGATGTTTGTGATGTTGAAACAAGTAGAGTGTAAAGATGAGTGTACAGATGAGTACGAAGGGGAGTAAGTAGTGGAATGCGTATAGGATGTTGAGTGTTAGAACATTTGGATGTACTAGTTTTCCTGCAAATGGAAATGAAGGAAATTGAATGTTGGTTACTAGTTGCATGAAAAAAGTGTAGCGTGATTGTACGTTTGTCTGAACTAATAGAACAAGAGGTAAAAGAAATGAGCCAAGAATAATCGTTAATCCATATAAAAATTTTTGTATTCTAGATGGTTGAATTTTGCATGTTATGAACATCAAACAGACGAATACAATTGCGGGAATTCCTGTGAAGGGATGGATAGATACGATTGCTAGGCACAACAGTACATAGTAGGTAAAAGGTAATGGATCGCGCGTTGCGTTCGTGAGCGATGTGAGAAGAAGCGCAACAAATAAAACGTTTGCAAATGATTGTGGGGTGGTCACGATAAATCCTGAATAGGGAATGATGAGAAGTAAGATTGAAGACAAACGGGCGGATGTGGATATTGCAAGACGTGAAAGCGCGTATCTAGAACAGGTGATTATCGTGACGGCGTATAAAATGGGAGATAGAAATGTATTTAAAAATTGGATTGTGCGTGGATGAATAAGATGTCCGGCAGAAACTATCAGTGTATAGAGTCCAATATAGTAGGGAGTTTTTGGATATATAACGCCGTTATTGAATATATGCATTTCTGCGGCTTTATGAATAAATGGGTCATAACCATATCCGAGTGGAAATATGATAACTGCAATTGATGTTGCTATCATGCAATGAAATATAGCAATGAACGAATTAGGCGATGTGGTAGTCATGCTATAATGTATGAGTACACAAAGAGTTGTGATAAAAAAAAGCGGCAAGAAATAGGTTCCGAGTGGTTCAAAAGGTGAAATCACCGCGCCTGTGATTTGTGAGCGAAAAAGCATATATACTAAACATAGTTGTAACGAAGTAATGAGAATTCCGCGCAACATCGTTGAGGTTGTTGACCATACAAGAATTGCGCATGAATCATCACTAATTTTTGTCTGTCTGTTGTTGTGTGCATGAGGAATTAAGGCAATGAAGAGTGGTAAAAGTATCAACGAAATTGCGATGTGGATATATGACACAGCAAACATGTAGTAGATGGATGTCTGAATGATGATAAAGAGCGAAAGTGCTCCAAGTATGCCAAGATATATTCCGGTAAATGATCTCGTATGCGCGAATAATAAACGCTTCATTGCCAGACCAACAACAATGCCATAGAATAAACACAAAAATAGTCCAACAATCCATGAGTGGAAATACAAAAGATTGCATATAAGAAGAATGGCGCACATTTCCGAAATGATGATGAGTGGTCTAATGTGGTTCATAGTTTAGTATGATTGCACAAATAAAAGATGTAGTAAAACATCTGACACGCACAAACATAGCAACGATTGTCTATGCGCTATTTTTTCTGTTTGCGTATCTGATAATTCCTATGACATCGCCAAACATATATGTTTCACCCGATGAGACCGCTAACCATTTTTTTGCGCAACAATTTATTTCCTCGCGTAGACTATGGTATACAGAAACATTAAATTTGGATGCGTTTGATAGAATCCATCCGCGCTCAACCGAATCTAGCGGTGGGATTGTCGTGCCAAGCGGATTTTTTGGGATATCGCTTGTATATGGTGTTATTGGTATTGCAACGCATCCTTTGGTCATACATATATTAACAGCTTGCATAGCACTTCTTGCATCGTGGATTTTGTATACAATTGTTGCGAAGTTTTTTAATCAACGCACGGCATATCTTTCATGGGTTTTACTCTTAATGCATCCCGCATGGTGGTATTATGCGTCTCGCCCGTGGCATCATTCGATATTATTTGTTTCGCTCTTACTATGTAGCGCGGGATGCGTGTTGATTCGTCCATTGTTTACGTATGGCAGAGCTTCATCTATATCGCGAAGTATGGATGATATCGCATCATGCTTATTTTTTTTCTTAAGCATATTGATACGTCCATCAGAACTGTTGTGGCTTGTGCCAACACTTCTGACATTGTATTGGTTGGTAGAGTATGAAACACGACGAACTATCCGTTTATTGTTAGCTTCTGCTTTTTTTGTAGCACTCGCTGTCGCAGGAATTACATATAATATTTTTTCATTTTCTGTTGTTTCATCATCAATTTCTTCACTACAACAAACTGATAGCTCATTCGTTCATAGGATTTTTCCGAATGGAATATCATTGCTATCTATTTTTCGAAATGTCTTTTGGTATTTTGGTATAAAAGTATGGATGTTCACTGTTTTTTTACTAGTTGGATGTTTTGTGGTTATAAAAGAAAATCGTTCATCATATATGAAATTATTTCAATCCATAACGAATTCGCAAACCTATCAGTTTACTCGTAGAGCAATGAAATCACCTCAATCAATATTTGCATTTGGCCCGCATGCTGAAACTCGTCTGAATTATGAAACGACTCATATCGCGCGTTATCTTGTATTTTTTGTGATGTCATCCATAATTTTGCTTGTCTGGTATGGAAGCTGGCGTATAGTAGACAATCCTGATGGTCAATACATAACACTTGCTAATTCATATATGCGCTATTGGCTTCCTATATTTGTGATGAGTATTCCCTTCGTTGCAATTGGTATGCAACGCGTCTCTGAGTTGTTGCACTATAAACATGCATTGAGCTTTTTACTCGTGATTATGTTTGTGTTCAGCACATATATGGTTATGAGTGGGAGAGATGGAATTCCAAACGTTATTGCACAAATTCGGGAAAATTATGTGATTCACAAAAAAGTATTAGCCATAGTTGAAGAAAATGCAGTGATAATTACCAATAGGCATGATAAATTATTTTTTCCAGTTCGTCGCGTGATGTTTCCCCTTGACGACCCTGGTACATTTGAATCAATGAATGTTTTGAAAAGTGTTGTTCCGTTATATGTATATGATGTGAAAATGAGTGATGATGCACAGGAATTGTACCGCGCACAACTTAAAGATTTTGGATTCACTATGAAAAATGTTGCTGAATTTGATAATGAAGTATTATATGCTTTGACTCCATTCCCTATATGATTCGTTTGATATACGTCGCACGTTTACTTGTGTGGATTACTATTATTTTTTTTGTGTTGTGGCTTGTTGTTAAAAATATAGTTCCGTTTGGCAAACTATCCATTCATCATCAGCTCAATAATCCGTCATCGCGTGTTACGGATTTTCGTCCGGGAGAACGTTTGATTCCGTGGCAGAAAAGCGGGGAGCGTGTATATCATACCTTAAAAGGAAGTCCTATATTTTTTCATGTTTTAACCCCACGTCCATTTCAAACAGCGGATTTTACAATTGAATATCGTCTCGCAACAACCAGCACCGTAATGTTTGGCGATCAAACCGGGCAAGAATTATATGAATTTAATTATGTTCCTATGACGGTAATTCCTGATGGGGAATGGCATAGAACAACAATTTCAATAGATTTAGGACGAATGTATTATCAACAATCAACACATCGTTATCAATTTTCTTTTGTGACGGATGCATTGATTGATATCGCTGGTTTTGATGTGGTATTTCGAAAATCACCGTTATCTATAGAAAAATTACGAAGACAAATTTTATGGTGATTTGTTTGCAGGGCAATATAATAGAGAGTATCATATGAATACAATTGGTTTGTAGTGTATATTTTTATTATTTATTAATTGTTATATATGAGACAAATGCCTGGCATGCCAAAAAAGATATCTACTAAAGAGACTAGTCCTATATCCAAAATCACTGAAGCTAAAGATTTTGCCGATTTGTATCGTATTCTTGAGAATGGAGATGGTATTCAAGGTTCTCAAAAAAAATATTCTGGAGCAGAACTGAAAGATTTGGTTGTGCAGGTGAAAAATGGTACAGCTGATTTACGATCACTTACTCAAAGAGAAGGATTACGAGATACGGTGAGCAGAATACTGGCTAACGAAGGAAAAACCGAATTACAAGAATCTATCCCACAGCGTCCGATAAAAATTGTTGAAAAACGTCCTGAAATCTCGCCTATTGTTCTTGAAAACATTGAGAATCGTGCTAATTTTGATCAATCTGTGGAAGCGATACTATCTATAAAATATAGTCGTAACGAAGTCTCGCGCTTAGCAGTTTATAGAGCTGTAGCAGATAAAATATTCTCAATGAGTAAAGGAGATAAACAAAAAGCAAATGACTTAAAACAACAATTGATTATGAGTTTGCGAGAAAAGATTATGAGTTCATTAGATGATAAATTTAAATTGACTGATGTTGAAGCTCAATCTTTTGCATTGTATAAAGCTTTTTTTGGAGAGAAGCATGATGAGCCAGAAAGGTTAGATGACTATCAGAGTGAGCAATATGCTGTTGCAGGAAGATTGGAAACATTGAAAAGTGAAAAAGAGCGGACAGAAATATTGTTGAAGAAGTTTGAGGATCTAAAACAATCGCGTGGTTTTTTGCAGGGTATGGTAAATTTCAATAAAGTGAACAAATTGAGTATGGATCTTCGACAAAGTATTTCAGTAGCAACAGGGGAAAAGGCTGGTAACGCAGCTGATTTTGGTGGGGAGGGGGGTCATTCAAGTATGTATTATACCAAAGAAGATTTAAGAGAAGCTGATAAATTAAATCACGATGAACTTATTATTGCGTGTAAAGCAAAAATAGTAGAGCTTGATAAAAAAATCAATATGGGCGCGATTTTAAAGCCTTTTATTCTTGGATCAGTACCTTATAGGAGTGAGAGTGTTTTTCAAAAAGCTTCGCTTAAAGTGAGGGGGATAGATAGGTCTGAAGGTATATATAACGTGGATCGTGAATTGTCAGGCGCTATTAATAAACGTTTTGAAACAGCAAAGAATAACTAATACACTAAATAAATAAAAATGGGGTTGATACGCAAATTCTCGTATGTGAATAACGCGCTGACCCCATTTTTGTTATCCAGTTGAATTAATATGAGTGTTTGGTATACTGCGATATATGACACATAAAGTAGCATACTCTTTAGTGATTCGTGAGATTCTCGTGGGTTCTGCGGTATTCTCTGTTCTGTTGTATGGAATAGAGTATATGTTTCCACTTTTTGTGTTGATGCATATGTCTATTGGGATAGTTGTGATTGTTACAGTAGTTTTGTTCGTCAGTTATCTTGTAATGAAAGAGTGAAAAAAATATGGATGATTGTTTATTTTGCGCGATTGTTGCTAAAAAAATTCCTTCTCACGTTGTGTTTGAGGACGATGTGGTGATGGCATTTTTAGATATCAAACCAAATACTATTGGTCACACACTTGTTATACCAAAAGTTCACTATAAGGATATTTTTGATACTCCAGAAGAAGTTGAAAGTTGTGTGATGCGTGGTGCGCAAAAAGTAGCAATCGGACTTCGTAATTCGCTAAACATTGAAGGATGTAATATTATTCAAAATTCTGGTTCTGTCGCGGGGCAAATTGTTTTTCATATGCACGTCCACGTAATTCCTCGTAAGTTTGATGATCAATTTCCACATTGGCCGCGCACGTCATATCAACATGATGAAGAAGCACAACGTATCGCAAAAACTATTCAACAGGCAATCAACATTCATAATTCATAATGTACATAATATGACTATTCTCATAACAGGTGGAGCAGGATTTATAGGGTCGCATTTTTGTAAATTAGTGAAACGAATACAGAGTGATGCGCATATCGTCATTCTTGATGCATTAACGTATGCAGGAAATTTGCAGAATCTTCAAGGTGTACTAGGGAATACTGGAGTTACGTTTGTTCATGGCTCAATTACGGACGCTGTACTTTTGGAGCGGTTGTTTCTTGAATATCGTTTTGATGCATTGGTGAATTTTGCTGCCGAAACACACGTTGACCGTTCAGTTCATGGTAATGCGGCGGATTTTATTGATACGAATGTGAAAGGAGTTCAGACATTATTAGAAGTAATTAAAAAACATGGTATCAAAAAAATGATTCAAGTTTCAACAGATGAAGTGTACGGCACGCTCAATCTTGAATCACGAGAACGTTTTACAGAGAATAGCCCATTGCGTCCCAATTCTCCTTACGCCGCAAGTAAAGCATCAGCCGATTTGTTGTGTCGCGCATATGGTGAAAGTTTTGGATTGCCGATTATCATTACTCGTTGTACAAATAATTTTGGCTCGTTTCAATTTCCTGAAAAAATGTTACCCTATTTTATTACTGAATTGATGTCGGATAAGAAAATTCCCTTATATGGCGATGGATCGCATGTTCGTGATTGGATTCACGTTGATGATCATTGTGTGGCGTTATGGAAAGTCTTAGAACAGGGAAAAGTTGGGGAAATATATAATATTGGAGTTGGAAATGAACATTCAAATAAAGAGGTTGCGCTCGCAATAGTAACTGTGATGGGAGTAGGTGAGAATCGTGTGCGTTACGTTGCGGATCGTCCGGGGCATGACACACGATACGCGCTTGACGCATCAAAATTGTTTAAAGAATGTGGATTTATTCCACAGTGGCCTCGCGCGCGATTTGAAGAAGCATTGAGCGAAACTATTGCGTGGTATCGCGCGAATGAACCGTGGGTAGCAGTAGTTCGTGAGTCAGTAGGAGGTATATTTAATCCGCACATACCGACTGAAGTGAAAGCAAAAATACTTATTGTAGGAAATGGATTTTTGGGAAGTCAATATGCTGAATTTTTTGCGCAGAATGGATATGAGGTTTCAACTGTTTCTCGTGATCAGATGGATGTGGCTGATTATACGAGCGCCCTCCAAACTATCACGACGATTGGTCCGGATATAGTTTTGAATGCGAGTGGTAAAACCGATATTGATTGGTGTGAAAAAAATATGCATTCAGCAATGGCAGTAAATACAATTGGCGCTGACAACGTCGCGAATGTATGTGAAAAAAACGGAATATATCTTGTACATATTTCAAGTGGATGTGTGCAGGAGAGTGTAAACGCGAATGATGTGCATCGCGAAGATGACGCAGTCAGTCCTGTATGTTTTTATAGTTGGACAAAAGTATTTGCTGAACAATTAATTTCTCATAGAACTACGCATGGAGAGTTACAAGCGTTGATTTTGCGTCCTCGTCAATTATTATCCGCTAAACTAACTCCGAGAAATGCGCTTGCGAAAATGTTATCGTATACTCAATTTATTGATACAGATAATTCATGTACGATAGTTCCTGATTTACTTTCAGCAACTTTGACGTTGATTGAAAAACATGCGACGGGGATTATTAATGTTGTAAATTCTGGTGTAACTTCGCCCTACAAAATTGCATTGCAATTGAAAAAATTGATAGCAGGTGATATGGAATGTCGTATTATCAGCAAGAAAGAATTAAATGAGATGACGCTTGCCGAGCGTATTGATTCTGTATTATCGTGCGAAAAACTCGAGACGTATGGAGTGGTTCTTCCTTCAATTTCAGAGCGTGTTCAGGATATTATTATTGAATTCAAACGAGGACTTATGTCCCCGGAAGGTGAAATTATGATGCGTATTATACGGGGAGAAACGAAAGCAAAATTGGGATTGAAACAAACATTACAGAAAGCTGATGTAGTATTGACTACATCGTGATACTGTGCTAAGATGCATCGTTCTTTAACAAGCACAAAGGGGAAACACAATTAACATCGGAGACAAAGTGTATTTGATGGTGGGTGTATATGGATTAGTGAAATGTGAGATTATGGATATTAGCCACGACGGTCCATATCTCTTTCATCTGTTAATTCTTAATTCTGTTATTCCACAAACGAATGGAAGTAGAATGAGTAGCAAAGCTCTTAAAGCTATGAAACAGCCGATGCTGATACGATTGCATCCAACTGAACGAGTGCTATGTTATGAAGCGATTGGGGGATATAGTGAATGGTGCGAAGTGACAGAGGCAAAAAAGGTTCGGAAAACAAAAGGAACTAACAATCATGACTCCTGTTAGTGGTGATCGGATTTGTAAGGCAATTGGTGGACACAAGTTGCGTGAGTTTGTCGTGATTAGCGCAGTTGACGATAGAGGTGAATTTATTGTTGAAACGACGGGCGCTGAAGCTCATGGGCCGCTCATAAAAGTACACACATTTTTACGTCCACAAAATTTTGTGTCCACGCCTTCGCGTATCATTCATGCTGAACAATGGTCTGTTGTTGAAACCTCGGCGAGTGGCAAAGTGGTTTCGTTTGTGGATCGTTTGTCTCAAAAGGAACCTACAGTCGCGTAGTGTGTTGTCATGTTTTGTAATGTCCTGTAGCGTTTTGTTTTGTATAGTAACCCGACTCTTACGAGAGTCGGGTTTTTTATGTTTTTAATCATTGACTTTTGTACTATCATTATCTATCATACGCACACTATGAAAGATATCTCAATTATCATTGTTTCGTGGAATGTGAGGGATTTATTGCGAAATTGTTTGAATTCAATTCGTGAATCAAGTGGTTCAGTTAATCTTGAAATAATTGTCATAGATAATGGATCACACGACGCTACGACTGATATGGTTCATAGTGAATTTCCTGATGTGCAATGTATCGGAAATGTACAAAATTTTGGTTTTAGTTATGCGGTGAATCAAGGATTGCATCGCGCAGAAGGACGACTTTTGCTGATACTCAATTCTGATATGGAATTAAAAAAAAATACGCTCACACGATTGCAGGACGTTGCGCTCGAGCATCCCTATGCGGGGATAATAGGGCCTCGTCTTCAGTCAATCAATGGTCAGACAGTTCCTCATATTCGGCGTTTTCCACGATTAGATGATCAGTTGGCAATTGCAACTAAACTCGCAAAAATATTTCC
The DNA here is from genome assembly GCA_964450455.1 of uncultured Gammaproteobacteria bacterium. GTDB lineage: Bacteria > Patescibacteriota > Patescibacteriia > Magasanikbacterales > CAYVCS01. Next base: position 13,310 of record CAYVCS010000027.1, read on the forward strand.
TTCATTATTGAATAGATATCTTTGCAAGGAAATTAACTATGAAGTTTCACACTATGTTGATTCTTTGCGCGGTTCATTTTTTTGCATTCAACGTCATGCATTTGAAAAAATTGGTTATTTTGATGAGCGTTTTTTTGTGTGGTTTGAAGAAGTTGATTATTGTAAACGAACGCAGAATGCTGGATTCAAAATTTTGTATACGCCACGCATTGAAGCAATTGATTTAGTTGGACGTTCATTTGCGCAGATAGGATTTTTGAAAAAACAACGAATGTTTTTAGAAAGTATGATTAAATATTTTAAAAAACACGGAATATGGGGAAATTAGCTGTTCATCTGGTTACGTATAATGGAATGTCGTATATTCCAAAGTTGTTTGATTCTATTATTAATCAAACATTTCAGCATCTGCAAGTTCGTATTTTAGATAATGGTTCCACTGATGGAACTGCAGAATGGTTCCGAACTTTTGCGAACAAATTATTTGTTCAACCAACAGTTGTATTACAAAACAAAAACAGTGGTTTTGTTTTAGGACATAATGCGCTTTACAAAATGCATATTGAGGATGGAATAGAAGAGGAGTATGTCGCGCTCATTAATCAAGATACCATTCTTGAGCCGTCATACTTTAAAATACTGTATGAGCATATGGACAAACATCTTACCTGTGGGTCTTCAACTGGTTTGATTTTTCGTTTTGATGGGTTAGGAAATGATTCTGGTACTGTTGATTCGGGAGGCATATCTATACAGCCACAGGGAAAAGTGATAGACATAGGAGCGGGATTGCATCTTGAAAAACAGCTTACTGCGTCATACGAAAGTTGGTATCAAGTTGATGGTGTTTCGGGTGCATTGCCAATGTATCGTTCGCGTGCGTTAAAAAGTAGTCTTAAAAATGCGATGCTATTTAATCCTGAATTTGAAATGTATAAAGAAGATGTTGACCTCGCATATCTACTTAATACACATGGTTGGAGTGCTCATTTTGTTTCAGGTGCGATAGCATATCACGATCGCACAGTAGCTGTTGACACTCACAGATCAGATAGAACAGAAAAAAGTCGTTATTTTTCTTATCGCAATCATCTGTATATTTTGATGAACTACAGGTGGCGTGAAAACGGTTTGGTATGGTGGCGAGTAATTTTTTATGAATTCGGAAAGTTTTTGTATGTTGTGCTGTTTGAACCACGTCTGCTTATAGGTTTGAGAGACGTTATTCGTAGAGTATATCGTACAAAAAATTGAACAATATATGTGTACACTAGCAATCGTGATAGTAAACTACAAAATGGCTGATTTTTTTCGTCCGTTACTTGCGTCGCTCAAAGAACAAATGGAGAATTCAGATATAGTAACGAGGATAATTGTTGTTGATAACAATTCTAATGATTGTATTGATGAAGTTGTGGCGCAAAGTGGACTAACTGATTTTATCACGACTATATATCAGAAGGTAAATTGCGGATATGCATCTGGAGTAAACGCAGGAATTAAATCAATTTCTGCTGAATATTATTTTGTGATTAATCCAGACATTGTTTTTTTTGAGGAACATACACTCAAGCGTCTTTGTACGTTTATGGACCAGCATCAAGAAATTGGTATGGCAGCTCCGAAATTATTGAACGATGATGGCTCATTACAATTCTCATGTTGGAGATTTCCTCGTTTTCTTGTGCCACTGTATCGCAGAACGCGTTTTGGAAATACTTTTTCCGGAAAACGCGCATTGTCTCATTTTTTAATGCATACGTGGCAACACAATGAGACGCTTCCTGTTGATTGTCTGATGGGTTCTGCAATGTTTGTTCGCGCGAGCGTACTCCCAAAAGTTGGTTTGATGAGCGAAGATTATTTTATGTATTTTGAAGATATGGATTGGTGTCAAAGTTTTTGGGAGAAACATATACCTATTTATTATGTGCATGATATTCGTTTGCGACATGGATGGCAGAGAGATTCAGCGAAAATTTTAGGATTAAAATCGTTATTTTTAAATCATCTGACACGTATTCATGTAAAAAGTTGGTTGAAATATATGAAGCGTTGGCGTGCTCATTTGTAACTATGCTTAAACAAAAAATTGGCGTTATACTCATAAATTATCATGATTACGCTGAACGTTTTTTGATTGATGTTCGTGATTCTCTGCGTTTGCAAACGTATGCGCATGAAAAATTTTGCGTGTATATTATTGATAATGATTCAAGTGTTGAAGCACGTTCATACATAAGTCAGATGTATCCTGAAGCGTGCCTACTTGCGTCGAGCGGAAATGGTTGGGGGCATGCAAATAATATTGGTATGAAACAAGCATTTCATGATGGATGTGAGGCGGTTGTTTTGCTCAATATGGATACTGTCGCTTCGAGCGATTGGTTAGAGTGTTTAGTTCGCGATGCATATACAGATGATACAATTGGAATTGCGCAATCAAAAATATTATTGTGGAATAAAGATGTGAGCATACGACGCATTAATTCAAAAGGTAATATCTTGCATTTTCTTGGATTTGGTTATTGTGATGGGTATGGAAAAGTGGATGACGCTGAACAAGGAATGTTGGATATTGGATACGCATCCGGAGCATCAATGTTGATTAAAAAAGAAGTTATTGATGATATTCAATATTGTGATGAGAAATACTTTATGTATCATGATGATATGGAAATATCAATTCGTGCAAAATTGCGGAAGTGGAGAATTGTGTGTGTAACAAGTTCTATTATATTTCATAAATACGAATTTTTACGCTCCATAAAAAGTGCATACTATATGGAGCGAAATCGCTATCTCTTTCTTGTTACTATGTACCGTCCAAAAACATTATTTCTTATATTTCCCGTGCTTTTTATGGTTGAATGTGCTATGATTTTGTATGCGATACGAGGAAAGTGGTTTCGTTCAAAATTGCGAACTATTCTATATTTTCTGTCGCTCTTTGAATGGCGTGAGATTATGATTACGCGACAGAAGATTCAATCATCAAGAATGTTAACGGATCGCGAATTATTACGAAACGCCCAAGCGGAAATTATTTTTCAGGAAATTGATAGTCCTTTTCTGCGATTAGTCGGTAATCCATTGATGAAATGGTATTTTAATATCATACAAAAATATATATGAAAGCATTGATTACCGCAGGAGGTCACGCGACACGATTGCGTCCAATTACGTGGAATAGAAATAAGCATTTGATTCCTCTTGCAAATCGTCCGATGCTTGTGTATGCAATTGAAAATATCGTACGAGCTGGGATAACTGATATAGGTATCAACATAAATTTGAATGATACTGAAATTCAATCAACGTTTGGAGATGGAAGTGATTATCATTGTAATCTCACTTATATTGAGCAACAGGGTGGAGCTCGTGGTTTAGCCCACATTATTAAAAATGCAAAAGAGTGTGGATTTTTGAATAATGAATCATTTTTGATGTATTTAGGAGATAATATTTTATTTGCAGATGTAGGTCTTTTGGTTGCACGTTTTCAGCATGAGCAGTTGAATTGTTTGTTAGCTCTTGCCAAAGTTCACGACCCAGAACGATTTGGTGTTGCAGAACTAAAGAACGGTTGTATCGTAGGAGTTGAAGAAAAACCACTCATTCCAAAAAGTAATTTAGCTATAACAGGAATATACGTTTATGACGCGCATGCGCTCACTGCAGTAGACAATATAAAATTGTCTCACAGAGGAGAATATGAAATTACGGATGTGCATCAATATTATATAGATCATGGACTCAAAATAGGGTATAGTGAAATTAGTGGATGGTGGAAAGATACGGGAAAGCCAGATGATCTTTTGCATGCGAACCAATGTTTATTGGATGCAATGGATGGTAGCGTAACTAAGATTGATGTTGAAGCGAAGATTGAACACGGAACAAGTATTGAAGGGAGAGTTTCCATAGGAAAAAATTCTGTGGTTAGTGGCACAACAGTTATTCGTGGGCCAGTTATAATTGGCAATGGATGTGTAATTCACAATAGTTATATTGGTCCATATTCTTCAATTGGAAATAATGTTAATCTCATGAACACAGAAATTGAACATTCAATTGTCTTTGATAGCGCGAATATTTCTGTTCCCAATCGTGTGGTAAATTCCATTATTGGTCGTGCTGTTCAGGTAACGTCCGCTCAAACCTCAAAACCATGTGGACATAGATTAATTGTGGGAGATGGTTCTGTCGTAGAAATTTAAGTTCGCATTGTTTTTATAGATCAAAGTATGCACGAAGAAAAAATATGTATTGGAAAATCAGAGGATTTTCTTGAGGGAAAAGGTAAAAAAATTATTGTCGGAAAAACAATGTGCGCGGTGTTTCGTCATAATGGTGAATTAGGTTGTATAACCAATTCTTGTGTACACAAAGAAGGGTCGCTTTGTGATGGCTGGATGCGAGGAGATAAGGTTGTTTGTCCGTTTCATTATTGGGAATTTGATTTTAAAACAGGAAAAGGTTTTGGAAAAGAATCGCAAGGAGGATATACCATTTGGGAAGAAAATGGAAATGTATATGTCAAGGAAACTATGGAACACCCTCGTAGAGAATTCCCCGCGTTTTGATGGTGTTAATTTGGGTGGCGATTACACGCGCGGGCGATTACACGCGCGGGCGATTACACGCGCGGGCGATTACA
>CAYVCS010000028.1:0-4733 GCA_964450455.1 uncultured Gammaproteobacteria bacterium
ACGGTGGATTCCCTTTAGTAGGACACGCCTGCGTGCGTGCGAGAATGACATGACGAACGACGTTGTGGATTCCCGATCTCGGTCGGGCTAGTCCTGCTGAAGGGAATGACACACCCCCCCATGTCATCCCTTTAGCAGGACAAGCTCTCGCCTCAGCGGGGATCCAGAAATGTTCGTAAACCAACTAACAATGCTGGATTCCCGCGTGCGCGCGAGAATGACATGAGTAGCGTGGATTCCCGCTCTCGGTCGGGAATGATGACACGTGGCTCGATCCTAATCTCGATCAGGCGCGAGTCCTGCTGAAGGAAAAACATCTGGGTTTATGTCATTCCTTTAGCAGGACAAGCTCCCGCGCATGCGGGGATCCACAGGGACAGGCAAACACCCGGATGACATTGGATCCCGTTCAGCAAGACATGCTCGCTTGTGCGTGAGAGCTTGTCCTACTGAAGGAATGACGGTTGTAACAATTTCAATCAAAATTTTACCACATCTCCATTTTGGAGAGGTTTTATTTCGGATGATGAATCTTTTTGTTGTTGAACAGGTGGGGAAATAGACGACAGCGGATTTTTTGTAACAGGATTTGGCGTATTTTGTGTCTGTGGATTTCTCGCACGTGTTTGTCGTTGTGGTTGTTTCTCACGATACTCTCTTGATTTTGGAGGAGATGAAGTTTTTAATGCATCCGCAATACTGATTGAAGCTGGTGGTTCTTGCGAAATCGGTTCACGTCGTACGTTTTGAGGAGATGGTCGTTGGCGCTCTTGTTCTCGGGTATGTACTGACGCAGGTCGCGCGCGCGATTGTGTAGGCGTTGAATTCCGATGTGAATTATTAGATGAGAGTGGACGCGTAAAGGGTGGCGATACTTTTTTTGCTACAGTTTTATGTACTTCATGAGGTATCTGTTGAAAGAGTACGCTTTGCGGTATTTCGGTTTTCACAATCGGTTGTGCTGTGTCCTGAACCGTAGATGTTTGTTTATGATTCAAAAAACAATCAGAACAAAATACTGGTTTATCTCCTGTTGGTCTGAAAGGCGGTGAGAAATCTTTTCCGCAATCTGAACATTTCGCAACAATTTTTGGTTTATCTTTCTTTTTTGAAACAACCGCTTTTTTGGTCGTATCAATTGATGATTCCATTGAACTTCTAAAACGAATAATTTTTTCCTCAATTACATTTCGTTCAATCCCATATCTCTCACGCGACACACGAATGACTTTATCATAGCTATCTGTAGCGGCCGATATCGGTGGCAAACAACATGCGGAAAACGGCTGACTTGCCGCCCCATCAATCATCAATCGTAAATAAATATTAAACTTAGTCAAATTAACTAAATCTTGCGCTTCAAAAACTGGCATAAATTCTCGCTCTAAAAATTCCGCATCTTCTGCTCCAACACGCATCACAATTAACGTTCCCACATTTCCAAACACTGCATCGCGAATCGCTGTTGAAGTTCCCTGTTCAAGTTGCGCAATATATTGATGAGCGACAATTAAATTCAAATGATATTTTCGCGCCTCTGACAAAATAACCGCAAATGATTCTGTTGCAAAATTTTGAAACTCATCTACATATAAATAAAAATCACGACGATCTGCTTCTTCTTTAATATCAACCCTCTCCATAGCGGCCAGTTGAATTTTTGTTACGATCATTCCACCAAGCAAAAAAGAATTATCTTCACCAACTTTTCCTTTTGATAAATTCACAATCAAAATTTTTCCTTCATCCATCATCGTACGAACATTAAATGTTGATTTCACTTGCGATACAATATTACGAATAATTGACGCAGACAAAAACTGTCCAACTTTATTTTGAATTGGGGCGATTGCTTCAGTTGCATATTTTTCCGAATATCCAGCAAATTCATCTCGCCAAAAACCTTTCACAATCGGGTCCTGCAAACGCGAAACAACTTCATCGCGATATGATTTGTCAGCCAAAATCCTACTAATTCCAAGTAATGTCGCGTCAGGCATTTCAAGTAATGCGAGAATACAATTCATCATAATATATTCCATTCGCGCGCTCCACACATCTGGCCATATTTTTTTGAAAACTCCCATAAGTCCAGCCGCAACTAAATGTTTTTTGTCAGGGTCAATTTGTTCTAACACATTAAACCCAACAGGATGTGACTGGTCGCCGGGATTAAAATATACGACGTCGTTCATTCTGTGAGACGGAATATAATTGAGAATTTTTTCAGCGGTATCGCCATGCGGGTCAAGATATGCAAGCCCATGTCCTTTTTGAATATCTTGAATCACCAAATTTTCAAGCAGAGTCGTTTTTCCCATACCAGTTTTTCCCACAATATACATATGTCTGCGGCGATCATCTGTTTTTATACCAAAACGACGCTTTTGATTGCGAAAATTTGTTTCAGCAAAAAAAATTATTTCGTTTTCGTGGTCGTGATCGTACTCTATACTCATATTTTTAAGGTTGCGAGATTATTAGGATTTCAATATTCACCATACACATCCATGATTTCCCCACAACCAACATTACATAGGTAAATTAGCAGGAGGGCCACTTTGTGTCTGCGTATTTGATGGCGTTTGTTTCTTTTGAAATGGAGTTGCAACATCTGTTGGAATACGAGCCGGAGCATCACCCTTTTTAGCCGATGTTTTAGCAAGCATCGGTGATCCCGGAGCTCCTTCACGAGTAACGGGGAAATGCCACAGTGTTGCTAATTCCTCTATATTTAAAACATATGATTCTGTTCCACACCAAATACTTCTAGATTTATACCATGCCATCATACGGTTTTTTCTCCAATTTTTTCGTTTCTCTACCCACACATAATGCGCCGTAACTGCCGTCATTTTCATATCAGGAATAATCGCATTCATATGTTCAGTATTAAATTGCTTCACAGCGCCCACAATTGCATTAACCGCGTTACTCTTTTTAAAATATCCTTTTTTCCCTACATATAGTATCCGAATTTTACAACTAAATCCAATTTTTGAAAGTTTATGTTCAATTGCCTCAAGAATATTTTTTTCATACGGCGTCAAATGAAGCAACATTGACGGCATTGCATCCTTTTTATCATGTGCGTCTCCTGCTCCAGCACCCAATCCAAAACCATGTGTTAAAATCGTTTCTCCAATTGAAGTAGGAATTGACATTACTTTACTCACGACACTTGGGCTTGCGTGTTTTTCTGGTTTTCCTGCCAACTTATTAACCAATTCTGCTCCATGTTCTTTCCATTCTATCCCAATCGGTTTCACTAAAATTTGCATCCATAACTGCTCGCCAGGACCCATCCTACTCATGGTTTCAATAAGCGCTGACATAGGGTCATGAAATACACCAGCGAGTTTATCCTCATATTCTGGATAACATCTAATGGGATAATAATATGGTCTCGTCATTTTAAAATCAGTTCCCCACACATCATATTCATTATTTGGATATGTGTCAGGAATCCCTTTAGTATAATCCTCAACTTCAGTAATTTCAGCATCAGGATATTGCGCGTAAATTGATGCTTCAATCAAACTACGGAATGAATTGTCTGTATACACAATAAATTGAACAAACCCTTCAATAGAAATAATTTCAAACGAAAACCATTTTTGCGTTGCGCCCAGAAAATGTCCTTCATATATATCATGCGTTCCATGAGCGCCAGCAAGATGAGAAAAAATATTTTCAACAGCGCGTGGACCTTGTTCATTATTTTTTGGAACATCAATCGCAAGCAAAATCCACTTCCACGTATCACGATCTTTTCCTATTTTGTCATAAACGAAAGCAACATGCGCCATCCATATAAATGGCCATAGAAAAACCGCCCATCCCCATAATTTCAAAAAATTCAATAAAAAATAAGGATCGTTACTTATACGAATAATGGATTCTACAAAGTTTGCAAAAAATAACTCAACGTTCATAAAGAATTTATGATTTTAGATTGAAGATTACGAAACCGAACTCATACATCCGTAATCAAAAATCAATATTAGTGTTCTCCAAAACGCGAATAAATCATCGCATAAATGGGGATAAATACGAACCACACAAAAAACCAACCATGTGATCCCGCAACATATCCTCCCCAAAACACACACACGAGAACGAGCGTAAACAGCACTGAAAGTAAGTGCTTATAAAACATGTCATACATAGTGAGTACATTATAGCACATCTTAAAATTTTGTACCACTAACAAATAAATCAAGAAAAATAGGTGTCTGACACCGGTGTCTGACACCTACCCATCAAATTGTATGCAATAAAAAAAAGTCCCGCATAGGACTTTGCTGATGACAAAATCCTAGGTGGGACGAGTAACTATTTTACACACGGCTCCTTGTCAGTCATTTTTTGCATTCTCATCCATGTGATATTACCATATTTGAAACATTCCTAGTGTATGAAGAGGTCTTTGCGGCGAGCTTTCCTATAACAATTGTTACAGATTGCTTCACCGGTCTCGTTGCGCTTTGCTACCGGTTTTACCTTGCCACAGTTGAAACATTTCTTGTGTGTGGAGGAGTCTTTGCGGCGAGCTTTCATAAGGCAATTGTGACAGATGGCTACACCGGTCTCGTTGCGCTTTTTTACCGGTTTTACCTTGCCACATTTGAAACATTTCTTGTGTGTGGAGGGGTCTTTTTTACGAGCTTTATGATAACAATTGTTACAAATGGCTTCACCGGTCTCGTTGCGCTTTGCTACCGGCTTAACCT
>CAYVCS010000029.1:0-1763 GCA_964450455.1 uncultured Gammaproteobacteria bacterium
GGGATTCGAAATGACGTGGGTGGGGGGTGGGATTCGAAATGACGTGGGTGGGGGGTGGGATTCGAAATGACGTGGGGTGTGTCATTTCAACGCTACAATTCCTGGCAGTTGAACTCCTGACAAAAATTCCAACATCGCTCCTCCGCCAGTTGATACATGATCTATCTTTTCTAATAATTTCAAATGACTCAATGTGTGCACGGTTTCTCCTCCTCCGACAACACTACGCGCAGATGATTGCGCAATTGAACGCGCGATAGCTTCTGTTCCATACGCAAATCTTGCATCTTCAAATTTTCCTAATGGTCCATTCCATACAATCTCTTTCGCACGACTAATTTCTTGTTGATAATCAGCAATAGTTTGCGGTCCAATATCCATAATATGAAAACGTCGTTCATCATCAATCCATTGTTTAATACTCATAATTTCCACATCATCAGAAACTGGATCCACAACGACTACGTCAAGAGGAAGATGTAGTTTTTGAGAATGTAGTGATTCTCGTATAGCGTCCACAATTGCATGATCCATTCCATCAGGAATACGCCCCTCACGAACTTCAAAAAAATTCTTTGCGAATGCTCCGCCAATCAATATGGAATCAGCGTGCGGCAAAAAATTTGTAATCACAGGAATTTTCGTTTCTGCTTTTACACCTCCCATCACTAGCGTCAGTGGATGTGCAGAACTCAAAAGTGTATGAGAAAGTTCGTTTATTTCTTGTTCCATACAAAGTCCTGCATATGTTGGCAGATAGTTAGTTATTCCTACGATTGACGCGGCTATGCGATGCGAAACAGCGAACGCGTCATTCACAAATATATCTCCTAATGACCCTAATAATTTGGCAAATTCAAGATCATTCGTATCTTCTCCTTTGTAATATCTAATATTTTCAACCATCGCAATCTGTCCATTTTTTAGTCCCTGTACAACGCGATGCGTATCTATATCTAATGTTTCTATAAACAAAACATCCTCGCCAAGAACTTTTTCATAATAACGAGCGACTGGTTTCAAAGAAAGTGTTGCATCAAAAACTCCTTCAGGCCGACCATTATGAGCTATGAGAATAACAATCGCTCCTGCATCTATGCATTTGTGTATCGTAGGAAGGACAGCATCAAGTCTAAAATGTGCATCATCAACAACACGTCCATTAACAACAGTTCCATTAGCGTCAATACGCACAAGAATCCTTTTTCCGTTCATTTTTTGAATATGAGTTCGTAATAGTTGCATATGATAAACGCTTATGCTAGTATTGGTGTGGACATGGTCCTTGGCTGAAGATGTTTCTCCGCATTGAGAATGCGCAACTACCCTCACAGACTGTTGCACATCCCCTAGCGCTACCCAAAGAGCTAATCCCTCTCTTTGCGGAGAAACATCAATTTAATAGAACGTTTCTTCAACAAGAGAACCGAAACTCCAGCCATTCCCCGAGTCATCTGTCATCTCTTAATGAAGAGACTTCTCTGCACATTCGGTACGCCGAATTTGCAAGCATCCACGACGGATGCTTTTTTTTTATTAACATTCTCTAACCGAATCTATGTTCCCATTTCAATTGCCATTTCAACCAAACGATGCGCATATCCCAATTCATTATCGTACCACGCGATAATTTTTATAAAATCCCCTCCGATTACTCGCGTAAATTCAGGATCAACAATTGCACTCGCAGAACTTCCCACAATATCACTTGATACTAATTGCTCATGAGTTACTTCCAATATTCCCTTCAATTTTCCCTGCGA
>CAYVCS010000030.1:0-7114 GCA_964450455.1 uncultured Gammaproteobacteria bacterium
ATATCTTGAACGTTTGACGATTAAACATTCCACTATCGTTTTAACTCTTTCACAATATTCTGAAAATTTGGTAAAAAGTTTGTATCCTACCGCAACATCACTTAGACGTATTCCGGCGGGAGTCAACATAGAGCGTTATAAACCGACAGGTGATAAAAAAAGTATACGGGCAATTATTGGTATGCCTGAAGATGTGATTATTTTTTTGACAGTACGTCGTTTAGTTCCGCGCATGGGACTTGAGAATTTGGTATATGCGTTCGGAGCACTGCTCCCACAACACGCAAACATTAAATTATATATTGTCGGAGAAGGGCCATTGTATGATAGTTTGCGTCGCTTAATTTATAAACAGGGGTGGGAAGATTTTATCACCTTAACGGGGCGGGTCAGAGAAGAGGATTTGCCGATGTTTTATCAAGCGGCTGATTGTTTTTTGTTATCAACATTAGCGTATGAAGGTTTGGGAATTGCCACGCTTGAAGCAATGGCATCAGGTCTTCCAGTGCTCGGAACTCCTGTTGGCGCAACGAGCGAGATATTACAAAAAGTTGATAGTCGTCTGTTGTTTACATCGTTTAAGGTAGAAGATATGACAGACGGAATTGAATGGTTTTTAAGAGATGGAATATATGACACTACATTGAAAGATAATGGATTGCGAGTAGTGAATGAAACATACACACTCCTGCGAGCTGGTGATGAGTTAGAAAAAATTTGTGTGAATGTTATGCGTAACACGCAATCGGTATGATTCTTGATATTTTTTTATATGTAGGGTTACTCATTGTGGTGTTGTGTTGTATTTCGTTAGCTCGCGCGAGTCGCTCACTCGCTCCCTTTGTTCCCACAAGAAAAAAGGATGTAGCGCGTATTTTGAAATTAGTGCATCTCAAACGCGGAGATGTGTTTATGGAATTAGGATGTGGAAATGGAAGAGTGAGTATGTATATTCATGATCACACTGATGCGACAATTATAGGAATTGAAAAAGCTTGGCCACTTGCGTATATCACTCGCTTGCGAGTATGGTTTCACAAAAAGAGACGTATGTCTGTCGTGCATGATGATGTTTGTAATATATCACTTCGCAATGTTCATACGATTTTTGTATTTGGTATGCAAAAATCGCTGAAACAAAAATTAGCGCACAAAATTATTTCAGAATGTACTTCGGGAACAATAGTGTTATCCTATGTATTTCCGATTGAACCGTTGACGCCACTCATGATTGATCGTCCTACGACTAATGATTTACCCATCTATATGTATCGTATAGGAGTATGAAAATTTTGCAGATAAATAAATTTTGGTTTCCTCATGGAGGGGCCGATGTCTATGCAATTGAATGTTCGCGAATTTTGCGTGATCGTGGACATGCTATGATGTATTTTGGTATGACACACGCGAAGAATTTGAAAACAAAATATAGCGAATATTTTGTGAGTAATCCTCACATTTCAAAAAGCGATTATTCTGCAAAAGGTGGAATGTTACAAAAACTGAAATCAGCGCTGAAAATAATTTATTCTCGTGAAGCGGCACAGCAATTAGACAAATTACTGAACTTAGAGCGTCCTGATATCGCGCATCTTCATAATATTTATCATCATCTTTCTCCTAGTATTTTAGGAGTATTGCGACGACACAAAATTCCTGTTGTGCATACACTGCACGACTATAAACGCTTGTGTCCAAATCATGCGATGTTTACGCAAAATAAAATTTGCGAACAATGTAAGGGGAGAAAATATTATAACGCTGTGTTTAATAAATGTATTTTTAATAGTGTCGCACCGTCGTCAGTTGTTGCGGTTGAAATGACTGTTCAATCAATGTTTGGTTGGTATGATACGTACATTGATCGGTTTATTGCTCCGAGCGAATTTATGAAACAAAAAATGGTAGAGTGGGGAAGACCATCTGACAACATTGATGTTGTGCCATATCCTGTCGCAATTTCTAAACGCCACACAGTTCCCGGAAAAAATATTTTATATTGTGGGCGTTTAGCTCCTGAAAAGGGAATTGACATCGTACTGCGTTGCGCTGAAGTTTTTCGTGATATTACGTTTGATATTGTAGGAGATGGTCCAATGCGTCTCGACATTGAACGCAGAATACTTGAAAAAAATTTGAAGAATGTGAAGATGTATGGTATGTTGAGTCGTGAAGAGGTGAATCAAAAAATTCGTCAATGCGCATTTCTTTTAATTCCCTCGCAATGGTATGAAAATTATCCACTTTCATTGCTTGAGGCATTCGCAGAAGCGCGCGGAGCAATCGGCTCGCGTGTTGGTGGAATTCCAGAAATTATTCATGAGGGGAAAAATGGATTTTTATTTGACCATACCAACGTTGATGACTGTATTGACAAAATACGAAAATTATGGTATGATCGTGAGTTAGTTATTACATTTGGAATGAACGCCAGAGAGCAGGTGAGTCGGGTTAACGGTGAAGAACAACATTACGAACATCTAATTAAAATTTATAAACAAACGATTTTTTGAACATTTTAGATTTATGATTTTAGATTTTAGATTTACGACGAGCAACGCGAAATCTAAAATCTAAAATCTAAAATCGCCCCACGTAAATCTAAAATCTAAAATCGTAAATCTAAAATCATAACCAAAATCCTATGAAACATACACATATTTTTAGACTCCAATCCAGCCTCCAGCTCGTCCTCCCGCTCGCGATGTTTGCAGTTTTCATTCTGACTGCAAAACCTACTCACGCCTTGACATTAACAGGAGGTGGGTCAAATAGTGTTATTACAACCAACTCAAATACGGTGATTGCAAATCCGCTAACCGTAACATGTGATGCGGCAGGAGATATTGATAAAGATATAGATTTTTATCTCTATTTTTGGTATGCAAAAACCGCGGGAACTACACTTTCCCCACTTGAGTTTGATAACACACGTGTTTCTGATATTACGATTACTAATCAATCTGGAGTAAATGTTGTTGCTCTGCCATCTGTCATCACCGCAGGAAAGTTAAAATTTGAAGTTACTACGTCGTGTACGGCGAATGGACATTTTACTATTAACAATTTACCGTTGAAACGTAGCGCGAGCGCGACAGGAAGTGAGGGGACTGTTGGTTATGAAGCGCTCTCATTGATAAAAAAACAATTTAGTCCAGTTATTTCTGTTGACACACTTGGCCCAACTATTATTGAGGGAAGTGTGTTTGATAATGATAATACCAAGAACGAAGGAAAGCCAACTGGTTTTTCTCTTTTGTTTAGTGAAGATGTTGTGTATACCGTGAATCAATTTTCTAATGATTTTTCGTTAGTTCCGATTGCGAGTGTTAATGGCGCTACGGTGATTGGAGAATTATCAATTACGCCAGGAGGACGAACTTCTGCAGGTCCTAATGTTGTCGCTCTTTCTGCTCCTGTTAGCGGAGCTATTGCGACGTCGGGGTCATGGACTATTACACCTAAGGCGGGAAATACTGTGAAAGATGCAAACGGAAATCCAGCGTTGAGTACATCGTTTACGATATATGATACTCTTTCGCCAGTTGTAAAAAATGTCTCGCCAAGTGCTCTTTCCGTGGCACCAAAAAATGGTGATATTATAGTTACTTTTTCTGAACCAATGAATAGTTCCGCATTACTTATTTCTACGTCTCCGAGCATGAACTATACAACTTCATGGTCAATAAACAAAGAAATACTCACGATTAAACCAACAAATCAAGTATATGCGACACAATACTCAATAACTGTTTCAGGTCCCTCATTAGCAGGCGACACCTATCTTGTTTCAAATGTTGTTGCTCCTGCTCTGCCTTCAACATGGAACTTTAGTACCGCATCGGCGCCAGCTGTGCCTGTCCCTGACCCTACTGTTTCAAATGTCATTATCGCATCCGGAACAAGCGAAACTACATCTATTTTTTCCTCTGTTTCAATAACATCGGGAAATGCAGATTTTGTGCGTTTTGGTGAAAATAGTGATATGAAAAATGCGAGCCCAAATTGGTTGACTATTTCCAATAGTTCATATCCGATTACACTAACTCCCGGATCTGGTACAAAAACTGTGTGCGCACAAACGCTCGCAAGCGCAACAGGAAAAATATCATCAGTTTCGTGCGACACAGTAGTGTTTAAGTTTGCGGGATTAGGGGTTCCATCCAATCCATCACTTTCTATCAATGATGGTGCATCTATTGCAACAAGTCAGACCGCTCTCTTGCGACTTGGAGCAACTGATGCAACAAAAATGGCAGTTTCATCTGATATTTCATTTGTGGATGCGCAGTGGGAAAACTTTTCATCAACTCGATATTTCGCGTTATCATCATCGTCAGGAATAAAAAATGTATATGCAATGTTTGCGAGCGCAACTGGCGCAGTAACACCGACAATTTCAGCGAGCATTACCTATGCTCCTAACGGATTATTGCCAAGTGGCTCATTGTCTATAGAAGGTGGAGCTATACAAACTGCAACTATTTATGTGAACTTAAATGTATCTGGTTCTAACGTTGACCAAGTTCGCTTTGCTACCTTGTCAAATATGACAGATGCTCAATCGTTTCAAACGCTGTCATTGAATAAAGCATGGACGTTTGCTCCTGGCGTAGGAAACAGACAAGTATGCGCGGAGTTTAGAAATAGCTCAAATGGTACTGTGTCGCCTATCGCATGCGACACCATTGAATTAATTTCAGGAGGTGCAGGCGCGCCAAGTGTGTTCAGCGTCGCCATCAATAATGGAGCAGTATCAACGGACTCACAAAATGTTATCGTGAATGTAACATCAGTAAACGCAAGTTTGATGGCATTTTCAAACACAAGTGATTTTGCAGGTTCAGTATGGGAAAATTATTCAACCACAAAACAATGGACTTTTAATTCTGTAAATGGAATAAAAACTGTGTATGTCATGTTTGCTTCAGGAAATGGATCTGTTACCAGTGTTTATTCTGATTCAATTAATTTAGCAGGAGAATCAAAGGCGATAGTTACTCCCTCTGTCGGCTCTAATCAATCCTCAACCGTTTTACTGTTTGCCCCTTCTAATAAATGTTCAAAAAAATCATTATCAGGAGGTTTAATTTCTGGCATGCTTGTCAAACGATTTGATTTGAAAGATGTGTACTATGTTGGAGAAGATGGATGTAGATATGCGTTTCCTAATCAAAAAGTATTTTTAAGTTGGTACACACTGCAACAGCTCAATACGACGGATAAAGGAGGACTTGTGGTAACTGTCGCGCCATCAACGTTAGCGTCTATGCAACTTGCGGGAAATGTCACCTATCGTCCGGGAGTGCGCATGATTAAAAATCAATTAGTAAATACGGTATATGTGATAGATTCAGGAGCAATTCTTCGTCCTGTTGCGTCAGAAGTTTTAGCGCGATTATTATATGGCGATGCGTGGAACTATACTTCAGTTGATGATTTTGATGATGTGTTTTGGTTTAGCTATGGATTTGGAACACCTATTTCTACAACGGGTTTATACTATCCATCTAGTGTAAAAGATACAGCATCAACGATTGGAAAGGCGATGGGTTTGACGAGTTAACACATTACATTGCACGATGTACAGAAAAAAACTCGGCCTCCTTAGAGGTCGAGTTTTGTGAAATTAAACTAATAGGTGTCAGCTCGTTTTACACGCCACGACAGTAGAGAACCAGCCATAAAATTGACAACCGTTAAGTTGTTTTCGATAAATTCACAGCGTGGAATGATATAGGGCTGTTCAACTTTTGTAAGGATCAATGTACCAGTGTTCTGTGGCAATCCATAGAATGTTGCGCCGAATTCCGAAGTGAATGGTTCAAGTTGGGGAAGTGCATCCCAACTTTCAAACAGTTGCGCAAGAAGTGGCATTGCGTACGGAGCGGAAAAAATTCCTGCGCATCCTTCCGCACATTCTTTCGTACCTACTTCATGTGGGGCGCTATCTGAACCAAAAAACAAACGCGGATAACCTGTTGCGACTGCTTGTTGCAGAACTTCAAGATCGTCAGGCGTTTTCGGAATGGGTTTGCAAAAATTATGCGGATTGAGTTTTCCACCAACCACATCATCAAGCGTCAGCATGAGATGATGTAGCGTTACGGTAGCGCCGACGTTTTCACCTAATGATTCAACGCATCGTAGCGCGTGACGCGTTGAAATGTGTTCAAGCACAATTTTGAGTTTTGGAAATGTGAAATGAAGCCATTCCAAAGTTTCCAAAAACGCTCGTTCGCTATTCGATGAAAACACACCCGGTTTTTCTCCGTGCAGAGAAAGTACCATGCCATACTCTTCCATACGTTCAAGAACTTGGAGTAGTTGTGGTCTATGAAAATCACTGACTCCATATTCTGAATTTGTCGTAACGCCTTTTGGATATGCTTTTACAACTCTTACTCCTATCGCATAAGCGCCCTCTATGTTTGCAATCGTAGTTTCATCAAGTAGCGCAATAGTCATGAGCGGTTCAAATTCATAGCATTCTTCTGTGGTTCTTAGATGATGTATGATTTCGCCGTAGTATTGAAACGCCTGACCTGCAGAGAAAATAGGTGGAGCTGGTAGATTCTTGGTAAATGGTTCGTCACTCGTTCTGATGTTTGGCATAACAAGAGCGCGCGCAAAATCACGAGCAGTATAAGGAAGTACGTAACGTAACATAGCTCCTTGTCGCAGATGTACATGGAAGTCATCGGGTTTTCGGATTGAGAGCGTATCAGACATTGCCATTCTCCTTTCTCATGAGTTTGTTGACTGTACGAATTGTTTTTGCAACCCTCCATGGACGCAAAAACGCCATAGAACCAATGAATAGCCGTCTTCTTTGAGCGGCATATTTCCTTCGCGCGCATCAAGTGCGTCAAAACGCAGTCCCAAAGGTTTGAAATAGGTGTGATACGCATATCCTTCACCAAAAAAACCTTGTATTAGAGAAGCGCCAAGAACATATCCAAAATCAATTCCTCGTAGAAGCATATGTCTTTTCTCCTTTTCGGTATGTAATGAACTGGTGGAAGTATAGTTCTTGAGTTTGTTTTGGTCAACGTATGAATTTTAGATTTACGAGATACGATTTTAGATTTACGATTTTAGATTACGACGACGA
>CAYVCS010000031.1:0-14343 GCA_964450455.1 uncultured Gammaproteobacteria bacterium
CTCAAGTTTCCTCACAACGTTTTCGACTTGTCATTCATGATGAATTGGAGCGGTATTTACTGCTGTACAGAACACAGCATATCAAAAGTGCAAAGTGGGATTTTTTTGGCTATGATACATCAAGCGAAAACCCCGCAGAACAAGCATTAGATATTGTTGACAAGTTGTTCCCTGATCGTTTCAAAGGTGATGGATCAAGGGGTGTCGTTATGGTGGGTAAACTGACGGATTTTTTAGATGATTCAACTGTTTTAGTGTATCGTTTTTATTGCGGAAGTTTGCCACCTGCTTCGTCGTTACATGGTCAGCATATTCAATGGTTTACTGAAGAAAAGATGCTCATAGATCTTGCGAACGGGCATCATTTACTTGCAGGTGTATATTGGAAATGCTTGAATTGAGTATACAGTCAACGCCCACAAGGCGTTTTTTTTATTTGTCATAATTTTGGCACATATTTTTTTTGTCCGCAACCACACTGTGTCATTCCTTCAGCAGGACTCGCCCGCCCGGGAGCGGGAATCCACGTCGTTCGTGTGTCCGTTAACCACAAACGGAATAGAGCATCAAACTTTTTCATTACGGCCACCACGCTGGTTCAGGCATAACCCCTAATTTTTCTTTATAATTTTTTTTTGTCGCCCGATATCCCGCTCCACCATCGGGAACGCCCGGTGTGGGGTCATGATGAATAAATCCACCAATATGATCCGCAAATTTTCTATAAAATCGCGTGAACATGAGCATTTCATGCCATGCATCATCCACAATGAGTGATGGGGAAACAGGAATATGAAACGCGGCAGAAAGATACAACATTCGCTTTGCCTCACGAAGTAACACTTCCGCAACTTCAAGTGTATGTCCATGTTGTTTTGCGATGCGAGGAATGAGTAAATCAGGAACAGGAAATGCATCAACAGATTCTAATGTCGCCATTGTTAGTAATGTTTTAGTTTGCATACATTCTATATTGTTTGTATATGTCATGTTTCAAATCCCTCCACCCACCCACCCACGTCATTTCGAATCCCTCGCAAGGGTGAGAAATCTCGTCCACGTCCACACCATCACGAGATCTCTTCCGCGTCATCTCGCAGAAGGCGAGTGCGCGGATCCGTGCGACCCGACTTTCGTCGGGGACGTCACGGACGCTGCGACATACGACGACGTAAAAGGGACACATCATCAAAAAAAGATAGGCAACGGGCCTATCTTTTTAAGATTTCATATTCTTGAATTACATTGCCTCTGGTTCTGCATCTCCTCCACAACTTGCTCCTGCTTCATCTTTTTTTTCAGCGTCACCTTCTGAACCACCACAACTTGCTGGAGCTGGCATTGCAGTTCCTTCGTCGCTTTTTCCTTCGCAATGAGCTGCGTCATCGCTTGATCCGCTACATTCTGCACCAACGATCGTTGTTTCGTCTGACATACGAATTGTGTTAATAATTAGTATCAGAAGTATACTATGCAACAGTATGTCTGGCTAGTTTAATAATGTGCATAACTTACATATGAATCGGAAGAACAAAAAACTTGATTATTTTTTCCACGAATGGTACACTTTCGCCGTTCTCATAAAACATGGTGTGGGCCGGTAGAACAGTCCGGAGTGTTCGTCTGCTTGTCACGCAGAAGGTCGCGGGTTCAAATCCCGTCCGGCCCGCCAAATGAGCGTCACCCAAAGGTGATGCTTTTTTGATTAAATCGAACTAGGCAAATTTGGGTTTTCGGAGTATCGTATTGATTATGCAGGTTTATTATCAAGTGGAGTGTATTCAATCAACAATGAAAATATAAAATATGGAAACCACAAAAATCGCTTTATTCAAAGGTAAGAAAATCCGCAAAACACTTTTTCAAAATGAGTGGTGGTTTTCGGTCATTGATGTGATAGAGGCACTGACAGATGTTCCCAACCAAGTAAATATTGGACGGCGATGAAAGTTCGAGTACACCATGATGATGGATTTCAGTTATCTACAATTTGTAGACAACTGAAACTAGAGTCTTCCGACGGCAAAAAATATGAAACCGATTGTGCCGATACTGAAGGGATTTTTCGTATTATTCAGTCGATTCCATCGCCAAAGGCCGAGCCGTTTAAGCGATGGTTGGCAAAAGTTGGTTATGAACGAGTGCAGGAGATTGAAAATCCTGAATTGGCAACTAAGCGGACAAGAATACTCTACAAACTCAAAGGGTATCCAGAGGATTGGATTGAAAAACGAATGCGGGGTATTGCTATTCGCGAGGAATTGACGGATGAATGGCGAAAAAGAGGAGTAAAAGAACAAAAAGAATATGAAATTTTGACTGCAGAAATTTCTATAGCTACATTCGGTGTGACACCGAATGAATATAAAAAACTGAAAGGATTAAAGCGGCAAAATTTACGCGATCATATGTATGATTTGGAATTAATTTTCAATATGTTGGGTGAACGAGTGACCACAGAAATATCACAACAAAAAAGTTTTGTTTGACTTTTTCTTTTTGGGTGTGCTATCCTAATAATGTGCTTGTGGGCGAAAGCCCCGTTCAGCTAAGGAATACCAAAGCTGAAGCCAAGCACAAAAAATATCCTACAAAACAGGGTATTTTTTTTATTATCCTTCTTCAATTCCTTCGCTATATAATTTTTGAGTATCTTTGAGTTTAGAATAGGGCATCACACTCCAAAAAATAATACTACCATTTCCGGCTCTTCGTAATACGACTCTAATTTTAATCTGATTATCTCCAATAATAGCAACAAAAGCCCAGTATTCTGTTGGCTTCATTGTGATTAATCCGTCTTTGGTCTTTCTCCCGTCGCCTGTTAGTCCACGTCTATATTCTTGAAGTGTTCCTGATTTTTTTATTATTATAAGAGCTAATGGAAGTAGACTAAACTTTAAAAGTTGTTCTTTTTTCTCTCATTCTCGTCTTGCAGAGAACTGCAAATGATGAAATCCATCGGCATTCAGAAGAACCTGACTTTGTAAATAAGGGTTAAAGATGGTTCTTTGTGCACCATAGATAATTTTTGCTCTTTCTTTTCTTTTTTCAAAATAGTCGTTACTGACATTCATATCATAGTTATAATAGAACTCCCAATGCAAAAAGTAAAGTCCTAAGTGTATGAGGATAAGTCAGATACATAAATATGTTTCGTCTCATTCTGAAATACAGTTATCACGATGACTACGATGTCCCGCCATCAAAAAAATCGCGTGGGCGGTTGTTTGTTTGGTATATTTTCAAATGTGGTATTGACGGGGATTCCTTTTTGTTCTAGTATGTTATTAGTTATTTGTACTTTACATCAAATAGGGGGTAATTGTGAGCAGAACGTGGGCTGAAGCGGCTGAACTGTATCGCCGGGCGAAGGAAGTAAAACGTTATACAACGCTTAATCGGGAACAGGAAGAATTGAGTATAAGAGTGAAGATTGACTCGGACGTTTATGAACTTGAGCTCTTTATGGGTTCGGAGGATGGACGTAGCGCGTGCGAACTCCTCTCTGCGAGTGGTCGTCATATTAATTTTGGTGAGGAACGTGACGGAGGTGGATATGGTGTGGTCTATTTCATTGATGGAAAAGGTCTACAGCAATCTGTGGAAGCTATGGGGATGTGGACGGCATTTTCCAGCGACGTTAAAAAGCCGGAAATTTCTAACATAAGCGCGCGACAAGCCATAATGGCCGCCGTGGAACACGGTGGAATAGACACTGGTAAAGTGATGGAGTGGTTGCGTTCGCAACTTGATCAAATCGCAAACGCGGCTCCATAGGAGTTTCACCTCGTCCTGCATATGCGGAGGCGAGGTTTTTTATTTTGGCGGGAGAGTATACAGAACTTTTGTAGGTTGACATTTGTTAGTTTTCCACATACTCTATAGCGTACACTGAAGGGATGTGCTAGTATTTGGGCATATATAGTTAATGTATGTGTATATGAATTATCGTATTGGAATCATGGGATCAAGCGGTTATGTTGGTGGGTCTATTAAGCATTATTTTCAAAAAATAAATGCTCCGTTGTTTTTGTATGATAAATATAAAAATGAAGGTTCAATGAATGAAATCAACGAAGCTGATGTGGTGTTTGTCGCGGTTCCTACTCCATACGATGAAGAAAAAGGGGGTTTTGATTTGAGTTATGTGAAAAGCGCGCTTGCAGGATTGAATGAATCAAAAATTATCGTACTCAAATCAACGGTTCTTCCTGGAACAACCGATAGTTTACAAGCTGAATTTCCACAGCATCGTTTGCTATTCAATCCAGAATTTTTAACGCAATCAAGCGCTGAAGCAGATATGCAATATCCAGACCGGCAATTAGTTGGATATACGGATAAAAGTTATACAGTTTCTGGTGATATTATGCGATTACTTCCTCTCGCACCCTACGAAAAAATTATGCCTGCAAAAGAAGCGGAAATGATTAAGTATTTTAATAATACGTGGTTTGCGACGAAGGTTGTATTTGCAAATCAGATATATGATTTATGTGAAAAAATGGGAATTGATTATGAAATTGTTCGCGCTTGCGCGGCGATGGATAAACGAGTTGGTCCATCACATTTAGATGTGTTACATGGAGGATATCGCGGATATGGTGGAGCGTGTTTGCCAAAAGATACCTGCGCGCTGATTCAATTAGGGGATAGTGTTGGAGCTCCGATGGAATTGTTGAAAATGGTTGATAAAATTAATCATGGTTTACGCGTGAAAGAAATTGAGAACAAAAAAGAAGCATTACCAGTAACTGATAATAAGCATGTAGCGCCAGAATTACAGCCATTTGCTGTACATATTAATCAACCGCGAAATAGTTAGTATGAAATATCTGATAACAGGTGGCGCAGGATTTATTGGCTCTCATTTGTGTGAAGAGTTGTTGAGTCGTGGCCATGAAGTTACGGTGATTGATAATTTTTTGACGGGTAAACGCGAGCGCGTTCCTCGGGAAGCTCACCTTATTGAAGCTGATATTTGTAACTATAACGATATTGTTCCTCATTTTCAAGCAATGGACGGTGTGTTTCATGCGGCGGCGTATCCTCGTGTTCCGCGTTCCATCAAAGAACCAATGCTCTCTCACCACATTAATGTTACGGGAACAGCGAATGTTTTAGAAGCATCGGCGAAATCAAGTGTGAAACGGCTAATTTTTTCATCATCCTCAACTCCATATGGTGAGCAGGCGACACTTCCACTTCACGAGGGTATGCGTGTTCGTCCTATGTGTCCCTATGCGGCGCAAAAAATTGCCGGCGAATTATATTGCGATGTATATTCCCAATTGTATAATTTAGAAACAGTGTGTTTGCGTTATTTTGGCGCTTATGGAAAACATATGATTATGGATGATGAGTATGTAATGGCAATTCCTGCGTTTATCAAAGCGCGGATGGACGGAACGGTTGTAACAATTTATGGAACAGGAAAAGTCACGCGGGATTTTACGCATGTTGATGATATTGTTCGAGCAAATATATTAGCAATGGATTCTAAACGTGTGGGAAAAGCTGAAATTATTAATGTCGGAGCCGGAAATAATATCAGTGTCAATCAACTCGCGCAGTATATCGGAGTTACTGCTCGTTATGTGTCCGCTCGTTATGAACCACAAAATACACGAGCAGATAATGCTAAAGCGCGTGAACTGCTTGGTTGGCAACCAACGATTCACTTTGAAGATGGTATAAAGAATTTGCTAGATTTTTACTTTCCAAAAGTTAACGTAGAAAAAGTATATGAAAAAATATTACAAGTTGCGTAATGTAGCTCTTATTTTTTTAGCCGCTGTCGCAATCAGTGTTGTTGTATTTTTTATACAATCATATCAAACCAAACAAACCGCGCTCGCATCTATAGTTTCAGTTAAAGATGGTGCGCAGTGGTATTCACGAGCGTTAGAACATGAGCAATCAATCAAACAAAATCCTGACAATTTTGATGGGTATAATGGAGCTTTTTTTAATTGGAAATCATTGGGTGACGCAACACAAAATGAATATTTTTATCGTCGCGGTTTACGTATTTTGAAAAAAGCGGATAAATACGAAAAAGCGCGTTCAGCATTATTTTATGTGAATGCGGGAAACGTATTTAAAATTTTGAAAGAATATGAGAATGCTGAAGTTGAATATAAAAAAGCAACTGTCTTGAATGCGGGCGACGAATCAATGTGGCTTGCGTATCTTGATTTATACGAACATTGGAGTACAAAAAGTCCTTCTGATGTGATTGCGCTGTATGACAAAGCATTGAGTATACTTGTAACCAAAGCAAATGTTGTCGTAGGAAAAGCATCATATTTAGCTTCTATCGGGGAATACAAAGACGCGCTCGCGCTCTATCAAGCATTGTATACTGCATTTCCTGATCAATCGGCGTTAGCCACTAAAATTCAAGAAATTAAATATCGGATGGAACAGTCGCAAGCGAAATAAAATTTTCAGTTGAAAATGATGATTAATTGTGTGTTCAAAAAAAATTAACGTTTCTATATAATGATAGGGAATAAGTTTTTTAGAGAATGCATAATGGGTAATTTCTATATCTTCATTTGTTCTGGATCCCCGCTGCGGCGAGGATGACAATGGACAAAATCAATCATTAGTTGGTCTGATTATGTTTCGTATCTCTCCATCCATTTATCATCATATTTCACATGCAACTCAAGCATGATTTTTTTTTGCGCGGCAACTTCTAATTCTTTTCGCGCGCTCATCCCAACTTCTTTTAATTTTTTTCCACCACGACCTATAATCATTCCTTTATGTCGTTCTGTATTCGTGAGAATTGTCGCGCTGATAAATAAAATCTTTCTAATTTCTTCAAGTTGATCAATACGAACATGAATACCATAAGGAAGTTCATCGCCAAATGTATGAAATATTTTTTCTCTGATAACTTCGCTTGACCAATTTTTTAAATCTCGCGGAGCATAATCTGTTGGGTATAATGGTTCGCCTTCAGGAAGCAATTCAAATAACGTATTAATCAGTTGTTTAACATGTACAACTTTGAGCGCAGAAAGTTCAATGATCTCCCCAAAATCTTTGCAAAATTCTTGATAATCAGGAGTATAGGGACGATCACGTAGAGGAAGATCCGTTTTATTTATGACACATAATTTAGGAAGTGTTATCGCGTGCATGAGTCCTGCTACTCGTCTTTCCTCATCTCCAATAGCGCGTGTTGGGTCAACGATATATACTACAACATCAATATCTTTCATTGCATAATGCGCGCGTTCAAGCATTGTTTTTGAAAGTTTATCGTGCGCGCGTAGAAAAAAACCTGGTGTATCTATAAACACCATTTGTCCGCGTTCTTCATTCAAAACTCCTTGAATCAAATGTCGTGTAGTTTGTGGTTTTGGCGATACAATCGCGATTTTTTGACCAATAATAGCGTTCATGAGGGTTGATTTCCCCACATTTGAACGGCCAATCAAACTCACCATTCCTGATTTTTTTATAGGCATATTTCTCCACAGCATAACACAGTAGTCGTGTTTGGTCAATTATGTTAGGATACCTAGGAATTAAACAATTCAAATCATTATTTTCTAACAGAGAGAAATATGAAACATAGATATATTTTTGTGGTTGGGGGGGTATTGTCAGGAGTTGGAAAAGGAACAACAACATCTTCAATTGGATTATTGCTCAAAGATAAAGGATATGCCGTTACGGCAATTAAGATTGACCCGTATATCAATCTTGATGCAGGAACTATGAATCCTGTTGAGCATGGAGAAGTTTTTGTGACTGTTGATGGAGATGAAACAGATCAAGATATTGGAAATTATGAACGATTTCTTGATGTTGATATTAAATCAGTTAATTACATGACAACTGGTCGCGTATATCAAGAAGTTATCAATCGTGAGCGTAATCTTGAATACGAAGGAAAGTGCGTAGAAGTTGTTCCGCATGTGCCTCTTGAGGTGATAAGACGTATTAAAGAAGCGGCTGATACGGCGTCAGCAGATTTTGCGTTGATTGAAGTTGGGGGAACCGTAGGAGAATATCAAAATGTTTTATTTTTAGAAGCGGCGAGAATGATGAAATTAGCTGAACCTGACGCGGTTATATTTGTATTGGTGAGTTATTTACCAGTTCCCGCAAGTATCGGAGAAATGAAAACAAAGCCAACACAATATGCTGTTCGTACGTTGAACTCAACCGGAATTCAACCAGATTTTATCGTTGCGCGTTCAGAAGAATTAATTGATGAGCCACGAAAAGTGAAGTTGTCTGTTCATTGTAATATGTCTGCTTCTGATATTATTCCTGCTCCCAACCTTTCGTCTATCTATGAAGTTCCTCTGTTGTTTTTGGAGGATGGATTTCCTGATAAAATTCTCGCGAAGTTTGGGATGAAAAACGCTCATGGAGAATTAAAAGAATGGAAAAAATTAGTCGCGAATATAAAATCCACAACAGACGAAGTGCGTATCGCGATTGTGGGGAAATATTTTTCGTCCGGAGATTTTGTGCTTTCTGATGCGTATATTTCTGTTATTGAAGCATTGAAACATGCATGTTGGTCGCATGGTCGCAAACCACACATTGAGTGGTTAAATTCTGAACAATTTGAAAACGATACGTCTCTCGTTCACACGCTTCTACAATACGATGGCATTTTGATTCCCGGTGGTTTTGGCAATCGCGGAGTTGAAGGAAAAATTTTGGTGATTAACTATGCGCGCGAACACAACATTCCGTATTTTGGAATTTGTTATGGAATGCAACTTGCAGTCGTAGAATTTGCACGTACTATGTGTGGTTTACAATCTGCAAATACTGCTGAAATTAATCCATCAACTGATAATCCCGTTATTCATGTTTTGCCAGAACAGGAACATATGTTGATTCAAAAAAAATATGGTGGAACTATGCGATTAGGACAATATAGTTGTGAATTGAAAAAGGGAACTGTTGCGTATCGCGCATACGCGAAACAGTCTATTATTGAACGTCATCGTCATCGTTACGAAGTAAATAATGAGTATAGAAAACTTTTAGAAGAAAAGGGAATGATAATTTCAGGAATCAATCCTGAACGAAATTTAGTTGAGATTGTTGAACTCAATAACCATCCATTTTTTGTTGGAGTACAGTTTCATCCAGAATTTCAATCACGTCCACTGACCCCACATCCTCTGTTTCGCGCGTTTGTTCACGCATGTATAGAATCATCGCACGTACATAGTAAAGAGATATAACGATTTCACGAAAGAAATTTGAAATACAAAAAAAATCCCCTAAGGGATTTTTTTATTCAATATATTTATTTCGCTATCTCGTCAATCCGCACAAATGTTTTCATCTTAATATTTCCGTCAAACATTCGCACTCGTTTTTTCGTAAAACGAACTATTCCGTCAATCATCGCAAAAAGAGTATCATCAGATCCTTTTTTAACATTTTTTCCCACACGAACTTTTGTTCCACGTTGGCGAACAATGATATTTCCTGTATATGCAGTTTCGCCATCTGCTAATTTGACTCCGAGATATTGTGGTTGTGAATCACGACCTAAACTGGTTGAACCAGCCGCTTTTTTATGTGCCATACAAAAAATTAAAATTATGTAAACATCTAACGTGAAATAATAGTACAACATTGATAGTCTATGTGTCAAGAATGCAAAATTCAAATTTGACAGTTGAGTATATTGAACTATATAATTATCGCGTCCTAAAGAACTGTATTCCGAGGTAGCTCAGTGGCAGAGCAGTTGGCTGTTAACCAATTGGTCGAGGGTTCAAATCCCTCCCTCGGAGTTTTTTATTTTCATAAAGCAGATTGAGAATTTTTTATACTTTATTACTGAAATAAAGTTGACATTTTTTGGTGAAGGTGGTATAGTTACTTTGCTTCTTACATATAGTTTGTATGTATGAAGATTGAACTTTGAATAGTGGTGCGCAGGGAGGTGTATGGCTCTTTTCATACCAGTTTTGTGTATTTTTATGCCGCCGTTTATATTTTTCATGATCTTTCATGACGACGCAATTAGAAAGATTGTGGATGCTTTTGCAGATAGATTGGCACAAAAGATACGAGGAAAAAAATCACAATCCGAAATTGATTCTGAAGAAAAAGAGAAACATACTTGGCATTGAGAAGTTGAATGAAGTTTTGGTTAGAATAATCGTTTGATTGACCCGCAAATTTGCGGGTTTTTTTTGAAGTATTCAAGATTTCAACTGCTTCGCTAAAAATACTCGCTTGACAGGGGAAAAAGCGTTTTGTACAATGGCGACACTTTGAATTGAGTGAATTTATAGAATATATAATTTTATTACATGCCTACCATTAATCAATTAGTTCGCAATCCGCGAAAATCTACGAAAGCAAAAACAAAATCACCTGCAATGGGACGAGGAATTGATACCTTGCATCGTAAAACTACATATAACAATGCGCCATTTAAGCGTGGTGTGTGTTTGAAAGTAACCACAAAAACTCCAAAAAAACCAAACTCGGCGCTTCGTAAAGTTGCTCGAGTTCGTCTTTCAAATGGCGCTGAAGTTTGGGCGTATATTCCCGGTGAAGGACATAAATTACAAGAACATTCAATTGTGTTAGTACGAGGTGGACGAGTTCGCGATCTTCCGGGAGTTCGATATCATATTATTCGTGGTGTCTATGACGCTGGAGGAGTTGACGCTCGCAGACAAAGCAGATCGTTGTATGGAAATAAAAAACCTAAAGCAAAATAATATATGCGTGGAAAACAAGCTCCGAAAAGAACAATTGAACCAGACCCAAAATACAATTCTTTGTTAGTCGCAAAATTGATTAATACTATGATGCGTCGTGGGAAAAAGAATACTGCTCAAAAAGTTGTGTATTCAGCATTTGCGTTGATTGCTACGAAAGAAGAAGATGGAAAAAAGTTAAATCCAGTTGATGTATTAAATAAAGCGATGAAAAATGTTGCTCCTAGTATTGAAACACGTTCGCGTCGCGTTGGTGGAGCAAATTATCAGATTCCGCAACCAGTTCGTCCTGAACGTCGTCAGACATTGGCGTTTAGATGGATTATGGCAGCTGCGAACAAGAAAAAAGGTTTAGGTATGGCGTCAAAATTAGCTCATGAATTGACAGTTGCGGCGCTTGGCGAAGGAGATGCAGTGAAGAAAAAACAAGATGTGCAGAAAATGGCTGAATCAAATCGCGCGTTTGCCCATTTTGCCCACTAAATACAACTAGCTTTTTAGAAATTAGGTTTTAGCTTATTAGGAAACGCCAACGCCTAATCCGCTAAGAAGCTAATTCCTAATGTCTAGAGCCGAATAAGCTAATTCCTACAACCTAGAGAAGAGTATGCCCAGACAATTTCCTTTAGAAAAAGTTAGAAATATTGGAATCATCGCTCATATTGATGCAGGAAAAACAACTGTTTCAGAGCGAGTTTTATTTTATACGGGAAAAAAACATAAAATTGGTGAAGTTCATGAAGGAGCCGCAACGATGGATTGGATGGATCAAGAACAAGAACGTGGTATTACGATTACAGCCGCCGCGACAACATGTTTTTGGAATGACCATCGTATTAATTTGATTGATACGCCAGGACATATTGATTTTACGGTTGAAGTGAAACGATCACTGCGTGTGCTTGACGGAGCAGTTGTGGTGTTTGATGGAGTTGCAGGTGTTGAACCGCAAAGTGAAACAAATTGGCATTATGCGGATGAATTTAAAGTTCCACGAATTTGTTTTATTAATAAGTTAGATAGAACTGGAGCGGATTTTTTTGCTGATGTTGATTCTATTCATCAGCGACTTACAAAAAATGCAATTCCTATACAATTACCCATAGGCGCAGAGGATGGTTTTGTGGGGATGGTTGATTTGTTGACACGACAAGCGTTTATTTTTAAAGATGATTTGGGGCGTGATATTGAAGTTGGTCCAATTCCTGAACATATGAAAGAACTTGCAGAAAAATATCGCGCGGAATTAGTAGAAAAAATTGTGGAGAATGATGAAGAATTGATGACAAAATATCTAGCAGGAGATGCATTAGATCCTGCGGAGTTGCGTAGAGTTTTGCGAAAAGCTGTGGTGAATTTTGAAATTGTTCCGGTATTATGTGGAAGCGCATTAAAAAATAAAGGAGTTCAGCAAATGCTCGACGCGGTCGTAGATTTTTTGCCATCTCCGCTTGATGTGCCACCTCTTAAAGCAAAAGATGTTGATGATGATACAAAAATTATTGAACGCTCGGCTGATGACGGACAGCCATTTACTGCACTTGCATTTAAAATTGCGGTTGATCCATTTGTCGGACGTTTGACTTTTTTTAGAGTATATTCAGGAACGCTGAAAGCTGGTTCAACTATTTTAAATGCAACAACAAATGATCGCGAACGAATTGGACGAATCGTTCGTATGCATGCAAATACGAGAGAAGATGTTGATGAAGTATATGCAGGAGATATTGCCGCGGCAATTGGTTTGAAAAATACCTTTACGGGACATACGCTCTGCGATATGGATCATCCATTAATTTTGGAAAAATTTACATTTCCTGAACCAGTTATTTCATTATCTGTTGAACCAAAAACAAAAGGAGATCAAGAAAAAATGGGAGTTGCGTTGCAAAAATTATCTGAAGAAGATCCGACATTTCGTGTGAGAACAAATGAAGAAACGGCACAAATGATTATTTCAGGAATGGGGGAATTGCATCTTGAGGTTTTGGTTGAGCGAATGCGTCGTGAATTTAAAGTTGAAGTTACTGTTGGACAGCCAGAAGTTGCATATAAAGAAACAATTACATCAAAAGTTGATGATGTAGAAGGAAAATATGTGCGACAAACTGGTGGTCATGGACAATACGGTCATTGTGTGATTTCGGTTGAACCACGAGAACGTGGCGCAGGATTTTTATTTGTTGATGCGATTAAGGGTGGAGTGATACCTCGCGAATTTATTCCACCAATTCAAAAAGGAATTATTGAAGCATTAAATAGAGGAATTTTGGCGGGATATCCGACGGTTGATGTTTTGGTACGACTTACCGATGGAAGTTTTCATGATGTTGATTCGTCAGAAATGGCATTTAAAATTGCAGGTTCAATGGCGATTCAATCAGCCGCAAAACTTGCGGGACTAGTTTTGTTAGAGCCAGTTATGTTGATTGAGGTATTGACTCCTGAATTGTTTATGGGTGATGTTATTGGAAACATTAATTCAAAACGTGGACAAATTGAAGAAATGTTAGAACGAAAAGGAGTTCGTGTGGTGCGAGCAAAAGTTCCACTGTCAGAAATGTTTGGTTATGCAACAGAATTGCGTTCTATGACACAAGGTCGCGCATCGTATTCAATGGAATTTGCTCAATATTCGCAAGCTCCGACAAGCGTTATGAATGCGGTTGTTGAGGGCAGAAAGAAATAGCAGGGATTTTAGATTTTAGATTGACGATTTTAAATTTACGTAGTCACAAATCTAAAATCTAAAATCGTTAATCTAAAATCGTAAATCATAAATTATTTTTTATGGATTGGAAAAGAATCATGGCATTAGTCAAAAGAACGGGCGATCGCGTTGTTGTTGTTGATCCAGATTATGATGAGCCAGTGGTAATTATGCCACTATCGTCTTTTGAGGAAGCGCTTGAAGAGGAAGAAGAATGGGCAGATGCGCTGATGTGTGAACGTACACATGAGGTAGGCGATGAATTATTATCAGATGATTCTTTGACGATGATTCGTGAACATGAGCATGAGCTCACTGATACGGATATGATGATGAGAGAAACAATAGATAATTCTGAATCATCATTTGATAGAGAAAATGATGATAATTGGTATATTGAACCAGTCCCTGGCGAAGAATAATGTGGACAAATCAGGCAATTCCGATACTTGCGTATTTATACACGTCATGTTATACTTCTTCCGCTCACTTAAAATGACGGAAAATAGTAGTGATTTAATCTAATATAACTCATAAATTCATAAAATATATTTAATCATATTTTTCTTAAATAATATGGCGGAACAATTTGATCGATCAAAAACACATGTGAACGTTGGAACTATTGGCCACGTTGATCATGGTAAAACAACCACAACTGCAGCATTGCTCGCAGTACTTCGTGCTGAAGGAAAAACAGCACAAAATAAATCGGTTGATGAAATTGATTCTGCTCCAGAAGAAAAAGCTCGTGGAATTACTATTAACACAGCTCATGTTGAATATGAATCGGATGTTCGTCATTATGCACACATCGATTGTCCGGGACATGCTGATTATGTAAAATACATGATTACAGGTGCCGCTCAAATGGATGGCGCAATTTTAGTTGTCGCC
>CAYVCS010000032.1:0-3428 GCA_964450455.1 uncultured Gammaproteobacteria bacterium
AACCTAAATATGTGGTTGATTTTGCAACATTGACTGGCGCGTGTGTTGTTGCGCTTGGTTCGCACTATGCCGGATTATTTACAAATGATGAAATCCTGCGGAAAGAAATTATGGATGCATCGTTAAAATCCGGAGACGCGGTATGGGAATTACCCATGACGCACGAATATTTTGAACACATTAAAAGTTCAGTTGCTGATATAAAAAATGTTGGACGAAGTGGGGAAGCAGGTGCAAGTTCAGCCGCCGTATTTCTGAATGAATTTGCCGTTTCTCCCTTTGCTCATATTGACATAGCAGGCGTTGCATGGCATAGCGCGGAAGGCCCACATGGAAATTGTGGAGCAACAGGATTTGGTGTACACTTATTAGTAGAGTTGGCTAAAAATTCACATTGATGCTATCTTTTCACGTCATCTCGAACCGCACTTTTCACGTCATCTCGAACCGCCACCACCACGTCATATCGAACCGCACTTTTCACGTCATCTCGAGTCGCAACGAGAGATCTCGTGTACGTGTACGTGGTACGAGATTTCTCACCCTTCCGAGGGATTCGAAATGACGTGGTGGTGGCGGCTCGAAATGAGGTGTCCATTTTACGTCGTCGTATGTCGCAACAAGAGATTTCGTCGTTGTTTAATACTATAGAAAATAAATGAGTAATAACATATGATAGGACATGTGCGGGGAATTGTAGATAGATATACAGATTATGGAGTTGTGTTAGACGTACACGGAATCGGATATATAGTTGCGTGTCCAGTTTCTGTGAAAGTAAAATTATCAATAGGCCAATCAACTTCATTGTATACGCATACACACATCAATGAAACATCGTTTGATTTATATGGATTTGAAAATGAATCACAGCTAGGTCTATTTCGTATGTTGATTAGTGTTTCAGGAATTGGTCCGAAAAGCGCGTTGAATATTATGGGGTTAGGTAATGAGCAACAAATAGCTTCTGCGATTAGTTCAGCGGATGAAGGATATCTATCATCAGCTTCAGGAATTGGAAAACGAACGGCTCAAAGAGTTATTGTTGAATTACGTGATAAAGTTGGAGCTGTCGGAATAGTAGAAAGAGGAATGATAGGGACTGCATTTATGGATGTAGTTGATGCGTTAATTGCAATGGGTTATTCTGCTCAACAAGCGCGAGAAGTTGTCACCAATCTTGATCACGCAAATAAAAAAGTTGAAGATTTAATTCGTGAAGCGCTGATGTCTATGACGCGAATGGGACAATAGGTGAAATCAAAAAGTGTTTTCGTCGCTTCATTCGCATATGAAATTACGAGTGTATTTCACTCACTACCTCATGAAAATAGTATGGAAGTACACGCCATCAATCGCGAACAATGGGATGAGTATTTTTTACATCAACCATCGCAATCAGGAATTTTTTTACAATCATACGATTGGGGAGAATTTCAAAAATCTGTTGGCGTTAACGTCATTCGTTACGTATATAACAATCAGCATGTTCAGATTTTTGAAAAAAAATTGCTGTTCGGATATGTCTGTTGGTATATTCCTCGTTCAATAGTTTCTCTAGATGTTCTTCAACACGTCGTTCAATCAGCGCGTACAAAAAAAATTATATGTGTTACCATTGAACCTCACACAGCACTTGATCTCTCACAGTTCCAAACACACAAAGTGAAATCTGTTCAACCGCATTCCACTCGTATCATTGACCTGCAAGGAAGTGAAGAAGATGTTCTGTTACGCATGAATCAAAAGACACGATACAATATTCGATTATCCAAAAAACATACTGTTGAAATTGAGATGGATGGGAAAGGTAGCTATGGTGACGAATTTTTGAAGTTGTTGAAAATTACGAGCTCACGAAATCAATTCGGTGTGCATCCTGACCACTACTATCGTCAACAAATTGCACGCGATGCAAGTATGTTGATGATTGCTCGCTATAAAGGAGAGATAGTTGCCGCGCATGTATATTATCATTTTGGTGACACTCTGACGTATCTTCATGGCGCATCATCTAATGTTCATCGCGACGTTATGGCTCCCTATGCTCTGCATAACGAGGCAATGCGATATGCTCGTACGATTGGTTGTACGTTATTTGACTTGTGGGGAATTGATGAAACGAAATGGAAAAATTTAACGCGCTTCAAAAGAGGATTTGGCGGAGTAGATGTGCATTATCCGGGATGTTTTGACATTCCGATACGAAACAACTTATATTATATATATTCTGTTTGTAAACATAGATAGCACTATATGATGAGTGAAGAAGATACACTACGAAAAGAGCAAGAACGGCAGTGGGATATTGCGCATGGATTGCGATTGCCACTGATAGACTCCATTCCTTTCGGTTATGGCGCGCAATTGGTATCAGAACTTAAAGAAGCGTATGATACACATGATACGGAAAAAATTCTTGCGATTCTGAAAAAAATTGGCGACACCATGCATAGTCGCTTTGGATTAGACAGTCCGACGCGAGGAATTTATGATGAAGAACAAGCTCACTATGTACTATATTTATCAACAGGAACTGGTGGAACGCGTCTGTTCATTAACACAAAAGAGTATGAAAATTTTTGTGGTGATCTGATTTTTCCAAATGTGTATTTGGATGTAAAAGTGAAAGGACGAACATTGGCAGATGTGTTTGAAGAATTATTTGGCGATTTAGCAGTGAATGTTCAGGATTCCAAACGACCGTATTACGTGGTAAAAATACAGTAACTAGCTTTTTAGGAATTAGCTTTTTAGGCGATTGACCGACACCATCCTAATAAGCTAAAAAGCTAATTCCTAAAGTCTAGAGCCGAATAAGCTAGTTCCTAATTCCTAACATAGATATGTCTGATAAAAAAAATAAATTTACGTCTGTTTCCATTCCAACTTTTTTGTTTGAAAAAGCAAAACAAAAAAGTTTGAAAAGTGGATTTCCTTCTGTCTCCGCGTATGTTGGATATATTATGCGCGAGATTTTATCAGAGGATGGAACAGATCACACACGCATTGAAACCAGTGATGCAGAAATGGTCAAAAATCGTTTACGCTCTTTAGGATATATAGATGATTAGAAATAGGAACAATCCTCATAGTCCATCAGATCATTCTTGCGCCCACATGGGAATCCGCCTCTCATGTCATTCCCGACCGAGATCGGGAATCCACAACGTCGTCCACAGTGTCATTCTCGCACGCTCGCGGGTGTGTCTTGCTAAATGGAATCCAGTGTTTTTCGTTTGTCTACTAATTTTTCTGGATCCCCGCGGAGTTTACCCTTCAGCAGGACACGCCCTCGATCCCCAATCGAGTTGAGGACAGGCCCCGATCGGGGGGCGAGAGCCTGTCCCGCTAAAGGAATGACATATAAAACATTAGAGCTTGTCCTGCTAAAGGAATGACATGAAAAATATGTCATTCCCTTCAGC
>CAYVCS010000033.1:0-1693 GCA_964450455.1 uncultured Gammaproteobacteria bacterium
GGTTGAAAATTGGATTTTAGAACAATACTTCCAACTTCTAACTTCCAACATCCAACTTCCACTCCTTGCCGAGGTAGCTCAGTGGTAGAGCAGAGGACTGAAAATCCTTGTGTCGCCAGTTCAATCCTGGCCCTCGGCACCAGAAAAATAAACTACAGTGGTACCCCACGCCGCCCAAGGGACAGAGGGCTGGCGGGCGAGTCTGCCGCCCAGGGGACAAAGGGCGGGCGGGCCAGCCGGTCGTGTCGGCTCGACGGCTGGGAGCAGAGGACTGAAAATCCTTGTGTCGCCAGTTCAATCCTGGCCCTCGGCACCAGAAAAAAACTATTGAAACACAAAACTAAAAGAGTCTGTGACACCTAGACTGTTGAAAAAGGAGAACCATTCATGTCTAAAACTAAAAGAGTCTGTGAATCGATAGGGTTCCTCCCGTGATTCACAGACTCTTTTAGTTTTAGACATGAGTAGAGTGGAGTTATTCAACAGTCTAAAAAGTCACTTCTACAAGTGTCTTTTTTGATTTATACTATGCACATGATCCTCTCTTACATCTTTCCGACGAAAAAAAATTCGCATCGTCCGCAAATTCTTGAAAAGAATCATCTCTTTTTTTTCGGCGCAGGATTTTGTGTGATGAAAATCATGATATTTCTCATGATCTTTTTTTTACCGTTTTATGCGCGACAAGCAGAATCGGATCTGAAGGAATTTGAATACGACCTCGTAAAACTCGTCAATGAAACAAGAGTTGCGCAGCACAAAAAGCCTCTCATTCAAAATGCTTTTTTGAACGTCTCTGCCGCGACAAAAAATACCGACATGCTTTCTCGCGGCTATTTTTCCCATCAAGATCTCAACAAAAGATCGTTCTCACGCTTTATTGATGATACTGGGTATCATTACGGAATGGTCGGAGAAAATTTGGCTATGGGATTTACGACACCGGAAAAAACCATTGAGGCTTGGAAAAACAGTCCTACACATTTTGAAAATATCATTGATGAACACTTTGAAGAGACAGGAATTTCCGTTGCTGCCGGACTCTATCACGAAGCGCCAACGATCTTTATGACACAACATTTTGCGGGACCCACTCTTGTTTCGTCGCAGGAACCAAAACCGTTTGAATTGAACGCGCAAAAATCAACGGTTACCTGGGAAAAAAATGGAGCTGGAATGACGCTTAACGTTCGCGCTCGAATCGAAGGCGACGCAAAATTCGCAGCCGCAAATCTTGGTCAATATGAAATCACCCTCGAACAAGACAAAAATAAACGTGATTGGACGGGTGGAATTGTCACCGCACAATCGCCTGAATCATTTTTCTCTCTGATCACACTTCCAACCATTACAATCACATCCGCAAACGGAATTCGATCGATTGAGTCACTTGAATGGAAAAATATTCCGCGTTCTTCTGCTCACATCGATCAGTATTTTACCAATGGTTTTGCAAAATGGGCATCGATCATTCAGAAATTTTTATTCTACTCAAACAATCTTTACGCATTTTTCCTCGCTCTGTTTAGTCTCGCTCTTGTGGGTAACTTGCGACGCGGATCGTGTGAATTTCATGATAGAATGAACATACAAACGGCAAGTATGCTAGTCATGCTTATCTTGCTCCTCATCATTCAACCTTTGAGCTACGTATGACAAAACGAAAAATTCTTGCCTTACTTCTGTTATGTCT
>CAYVCS010000034.1:0-2997 GCA_964450455.1 uncultured Gammaproteobacteria bacterium
AACACATGAAAATGCGATTAATTTTTATTTATTTGGAGGATTTCACGAACCAAATACGCTGAATGCAAGTTTTGCACCTGATGCGGGAAATTATCCGTTGAGTCAAGAAATTATTGATACTCATCTGCGTCAATTCGTCGCATATTCACAAGAAATTGATTATTTGCTCACGCGTTTTAAGTTGGATTATCTATATGTTGGACCATACGAAAAAAGTATCGCATCGTTTGATGCACATAAAAAGTATTTAGAAAAAGTTTTTGATAATGGAGATGTACAAATATATAAAATCGTTAAAACGATATGAATATCAAAACATTAATTTTCTTTCTTGATGGGGCGACATGGGATTTAATTGATCCATGGATAGCTGAAGGACATTTACCAAATTTCAAGTTGTTGAAACTTAATGGAGCATATGGAAAATTGGAAAGTGTTTTGCCTCCAACAACTCATACCGCGCTTCCAGCGTTTTATACTGGAGCTCATCCCGCGGATTTAGGATTGTTGAATCTGGAAGAAGTTGATGGCGCAATGATGTCGTCGTCTGCGTTTGCAGGGATGTTTTTTTGGGAAAAATTAAGCGAACGCGGATTTTCATCGCTGATTCAAGATTTGCCTTTTACCTATCCTCCACGACCATTTAATGGAACACTGTTCACGGGATTTTATACTCCCGAAAACGCTGATGATTTTGTATATCCTCCCGAAAAACAAGCATTGTATCCCGATTATCCAAAAGGTGGAGTTGAAATTATGACTTATTTGAAAGAAGGATTTGATAATCAGCAATTATTGGGCGCATTATACGACATAACTATTAAACGATTTGAGACATTTATGAATGAATTATCGTTACAAAATTATGATTGCGCCTGTTATTATGTGAAAGCAACAGATATTCTTCAACATTTTTTTTGGGATGATAAAGAGGAATTATTGAAATTTTATACCATGTTAGACCATCAACTTGAAGAAATTTGTAAAACTCATGAAATAGAAACTATCATGATGCTATCAGACCATGGATTTTCGGATGCGCCAAAAGATGCGTTTTTTATTAATGCGTGGCTTGAAAATGAGGGATATGTAGTGTGGAAACGTGAATCAACAACGCGTTCAAAAAGTATTATGCGGAGTTTTTTGCAGAAACATCTCGCTATTGCTCGAATTGTATATAGATTAAATAATAAACTCAAACGTTTGATGATGACAGATGATAAACAATTAGAGAATACGAAAGGAAAAGGATATACTATGAGTGAAAGTATTGATCTATCAAAAAGTCGCGCGTATGCGGTGGGTGGAGCTTTGCGAGGAAAAGGAATTTTTATAAATTCTGCGGTGATTACTGATGCGCGCGAGCGAGATGCTATTAAAAAGGAAATTATGGAGAAATTAAAAAACGAGATGTATGCACAGAGTCCCATTATACAACTGATTAGAGAAGGGTCGGATATTTCGTTGCGAAAAGATATGGTAAATCCTGATATTATTTTTTTGCAGAATGAACGTTTTTTTGTGAATGATAGATATTCGGATGTTATCGTGACTGATAGAGTTACAAATAGTCGAGCGAAAGGACATCATCTTGCATCGCTCTATGGTATATTTATGTTGAGCGGAAAAAATATACGAAAAGGCGAAGTGAAAGATGTTTCTCTTATGGATATGTATCCAACATTATTGTCGCGGTATGGCATAACAGCAGAAAATTGTAGTGGAAAAGTTTTACACGATTTGTTTTTATGAGTAAACTTTTCATGTTTGGTATAGATGGAATGGTGCCAGAACTCCTTGAAACATGGATAGATGATTTGCCGACACTTAAAAAATTGATAGAACAGGGGGTTTATGCGCGTTCAGAAACAGTAAAACCACCAATTTCTCTTGCCGCATGGACAACTATGCTTTCAGGATGCGATCCTGGTCAAACAGGAATATATAATTATATTGAACGTTGGAATAAACATACCTTAGAGTCAAGTTTGGTAAATTCTCATCATATACAATCAAATATGGTGTGGGATATTTTGGGAAAACATGGAAAAAAAAGTATTGTTCAGGGAATAATTTCAAGTAATCCTGTTTCAAAAATTAATGGAATTATGTTAGGGGGAATGTTAACTCCCGTATTTGATGAACACGCGGTGTATCCTTCTTCAATGCAGGAGGAAATTTTAGATGTTTGTGGGGGAAAATATTATTTTGATGTTTCTGATTTTGAAGAAACAACAACATTCAGAAAATTATCTGAAGATGAATTAGTAAAACGTGTATATGGAGTTACGAAGTGTCAATTGAGTGTTTTGAAACATTTTGTAACCACACAAGAATGGGACTTTTGCGTGTATACCTGTATGGGATCAGATAGGTTTCATCATCGGCTATGGAGATATATTGATTCAGCCCACAAAAATTACGAACAACACGATACCTATTCACACGTGATTAAGGATTATTATATATATCTTGATTATGAATTAGGTGAAATTATGAAGCTACTGCATCCTCAAACCACAATTATGATTGTTTCTGATCATGGAATGAATCGCTTAAACGGACGATTTAATTTGAATGATTGGTTGATTCGCGAAGGATATTTAATAATGAAACAAGATGCAGACAGGAAAAAACCATATAGATTGAATCCACGCGATATTGATTGGGAGACAACTCGCGCGTATGCAACGAGCGCGTATGAAGCATTGGTGTATATCAATCGTGATGTTGTGGTAGAACAGGATGTATATGACGCATTATGTATGGAACTCAAAGAAAAAATTCTGCGAATTCCTGATAAAGAAGGAGATGCTATGAAGACCGAAGTTTTTCTTGCGCGTGATATATATCATTATGGAATGAATAAAAATACTCCTGATATGATCGTATATTTTGACAACTTATTCTATGGAACAAATTCAGATATTGGCAATGAGGGGTTATATTCATGGGGAAATCTGGTTGGAGCGGATGATGCATTACATGGTAGGGAAG
>CAYVCS010000035.1:0-17858 GCA_964450455.1 uncultured Gammaproteobacteria bacterium
TGCGTACTCTTCCATATTCCACACCTCGGGAGGCGGCGCAGCCCGAACAAGTCCTGGCAATTCAAGTCCTATGACATAGAAATGTTGTGCAAGTTCCGAAATAACACGTTCTTTTCCTTTGTTGCAGAAGTTGTTTTTGCGAGCACCCCAGCCGTGCATAAAAAATATGGTCGATTTTGTAGAATCGCCAGCAGTTTGATAATACGTTTCTAGATTATTGACGGTTATTTTGTGATCTTGAACTTGCACAGGCATTTCGTAATTTGATAAGCAGTCATTTCTGATTAACGATATGAGTAGGATAGCAAGAGGGGCTGCGCTGCCGATCAACCAGTATTTTGTTTTCTTCTTCATAATGAGAATTGGCGAATTCAACTATAAAAAATATTCTTCTCGCTTCATCAAAAAGTAAATGCCTTTATTTTATTTCAACTAACTACTCAATATCACACCTACTGTCTAATCGGCATAATCAAATAGAGATAACTCTTGTCATTTTGTGGACGGATTAATAGTGGTGTTTCATTACTATTTGTATACAGTACCACACGCTCCTGCGTCATCGCCTGCAATCCATCAAGTACATAACGATAGTTTAATGGTAATTCAACATTTTCACCAACTCCTTCACCAATAACAACTCCATCATGCTCTCCTGTTTGCGCATTCAAAGAACTCACTAATAATTTTGATTCTTTCGGCGAACACACGACTTTTACCACATTTATTCCTTTCATAGTAAACAAACTTGCGCCTTTAATTTGTTGTATAATATCTTCACGAAGACAACTAATAGATGTTTTAGAATCAGTAGGAATAATATGTTCGTAATTTGGATATTGTCCATCAATTAATCGCGAAATAAGCTGAACTCCCCCACATTCAAACATTACTTGATTATCTGATATAGTTATTACCACCTTATCAACATCTTTGTTATATACAGAAATAATTCGTGTTAATTCTGAAATAGTTTGTGAAGGAATAATCACCTGTTTTTCCTTCATATCAATTGATGATATTTTTATACGCTTTTCTGCCAACCGAAAACTATCAGTTGCAACAACAACCAACATTGTCCCTACTTCTGAAATTATACAACGAAACAATACTCCACTTAACTCTATCCTCACATCACTTTTTGATGTTGCAAATAAAACCTGATGAAGCGCTTGTAATAATTCTTTTGCATCACATTCATACACTGCGTCAGCTTCAATCTGTGGAATAGGGGGAAATTCATCCGCAGTAAGTCCCTTTAACACT
The DNA here is from genome assembly GCA_964450455.1 of uncultured Gammaproteobacteria bacterium. Classification (GTDB taxonomy): domain Bacteria; phylum Patescibacteriota; class Patescibacteriia; order Magasanikbacterales; genus CAYVCS01. Next base: position 1,267 of record CAYVCS010000035.1, read on the forward strand.
GTCTTTGAAGTTCCTAATGCAACATGTAATCCAGCAGAATCAGATGAAACATCCACACGTTCACCTGGAATATTCATCATATACTCTAAAAATACTCGAGCAGGGACAGTATATTCTCCATCCTCTTCAACTTTCGCTCTGACATGCGCGGATATCGCAATTTCAAGATTAGTTGCAATTATTTTTGTTTCAGTATTCTTCATGGAAATCAATATGTTTTGTAAGATTGGTAAATTCACTTGCTTACCTGATATATGTCCTGTACACGTTAAAGCTTTTAGTAGATTTTCTTTTGTACATGAGAATTTCATACGTAGTTATAGAGTGTATAATTTTGTCTATCGTTTCTATATATTAAACTAATAATAACAATAAGCGAGTGGATAATAGGGATAAGTCGGAATTTTTTCTTAATTAAGGAAAGAATGTATAAACAGATGGTGTGATGATTGGTGTAGGTGAATTGTGTGTAAGTGTGGGTGTGTGTTTCGCTGGTGTGGATATGTGATAACTTATACCCAGAATTTTTTTCGTTATATCTAGTTGTACACATTGTATACTATGTGGATAAATGTGTGATGTGGTGGATACTACGTTAATAAACTACAAAAATTTTCAATTATCGTACGGTTGAGGTGTATAAACGTTCTTTAATGAATTGAACATCCTGTTTTAATTTATTATCATCAATAATCGCTCTACGAATTTTTTCATATGCATGTATAGCTGTTGTATGATCTCGTCCGCCGAGTTCTGCGCCAATTGATGGATATGATGTTTTCATTTCTTCTCTCATTAAATACATAATAATCTGCCGTGGAAACGCAACACGCTTTTCACGACTTTTTCCTACCATATCATCAATAGGAACATCAAAATAATCTGCAACAATACGAATCAATTCACGCGGAGTGACTGAATGGTTAGTTCTGGATTGCTGAAGCGCTCCGAGCATTTGTTCAACCATTTCAGGAGTTGGTGTGGTGTGGTGAATTTCCATGGTAGCAATTATTTTATTTAGTGCTCCTTCAAGTTCACGAATGTTGTTTTGAATATGTTCAGCGATTGCGTATAAAACATCTTTAGAGATGTTAATGTGTCGTTCGTGACATCGAGCTTCAAGAATCGCAACACGTGTTTCAACATCAGGAAAACTGATATCTGCAATCATTCCCCATTCAAAACGAGATAATAAGCGTTGTTCTAGACCAGGAATTGCCTTTGGAGGACGATCAGATGAAATAACAATTTGTTTATCTTCTTGATGAAGCGCGTTAAATGTGTGAAAAAATTCTTCCTGTGTTCCCTCTTTACCGGTAATAAATTGAATATCATCAACAAGAAGTAGGTCAACATTACGATATCGATCCTTAAATTCTTTTGCAACACCAGTTCTTACTGAATGAATATATTCATTGGTAAATGTCTCACAGCTCACATATAACACTTTTGCATCTGGTTTTTGTGACACCAAATGATGTCCAACCGCTTGCATGAGATGTGTTTTTCCTAATCCAACTCCACCGTATATAAATAATGGATTATAGGATTTTCCGGGGCTTGCAATAATAGATTGTGCGGCGGCATGAGCTAATTCATTACTTTTACTGACTATAAAATGCTCAAATGTATAACTAGGGTTAAGGCCGTGGATGTTTGATTTGTTTCCTGATGTTTGGAATGCTTGACTGTATGTTTCATCGGGAGAAAAAGAAAATCCTTGAGATGCAAATGTGGAAAACGCTTGATTATTATGTTGAATGTGGTATACGATTTTTTGAATTCTCGTTCCAAGTACTCGTTCAAGTGTTTTTAAAATTGAGGAATGATATTTTTTTTCTAACCATGATTTGGTAAAATTGTTGGGAACATAAATTGTTACTTCTCCGCCGTCTAAAATACTAATTGACGTATGCTGAAACCACGTCGTAAAATTTGCTTTTGAAAGAGTGAGTTCAAGCTCGGCAAGAACTGCTTGCCACACGGATTCATGAGTCATCATAGAAAAAAAGAGATCTGTTATGTGTATCACGATTTATAATAAAAGAATGATACTTCATCCATCATGAGGTAAACTAGATGGATGAAAAAGAACAATACGTATCTATGGTACTGCATATAAAGTACATTGAAAAGGGTCTATTCAACGATACTGTGTGTAGGATTTGGGGAGGATATGTGTACAACTCCTCTATACATTATTTTTAGAACGTGCTGAAGCACAAAGTCAAGATACCTCACACTATATCTATATAATTTTTGTGTCAAGATAGTAGGGTTATGTGAGGATGTTTATTTTCTTGCCAAAAAAAAAGTTGCATGGTATTATCATTTCACTTAATTGATCTGTATTTATGCCTCAAAGAACCTATCAACCAAAAGCACGAAAACGAGCCAGAAAGCATGGATTTCGTTCACGGATGGCGACTGCTGGTGGACTAAAAGTATTAAGCAGACGTCGAGCTAAGGGACGACATTCATTAACTGTTTCATCAGAATAGAATGAAATCTTGTTATATTTAGGGATGAATCTCTATAAGACATTTTTATATGTTGAGTAAGGAGAATAGACTCCGAAAAGAGAAGGATATAGTACGAGTTTTGAAACATGGGCGGCGAATATATTCGCCGCTTTTGCGGTTTTCTGTACTGAAAACATCAGCGGAATTTTCTCGCTGTGCTGTTGTAGTGAGTACAAAAGTCGCTAAACGATCTACGGCACGAAATTTACTTAAACGACGAATACGAGAAATAGTACGTGTGTCTATGTTAGATTTTAAATATTCATATGATATTGTCATCAACGCGCTTGATGAATCTGTAACATATCTAGTGCCACGACAAAAAGGAAAACGCACGCCCCACGAATGTGTGGCGAGTTTTGATTCTCTCACGCAATCAATCGCCCAATGTATCAAAAAAATAAATCAATTACATGAAATATCGCATCATTGATATGCCCGCTCATATTGTTTTGATACTTATTCGTTGCTATCAAGCAACATTTTCTCCTGATCATGGATTTTTAAAGGCACTGTTTCCTTTAGGATTTTGTAAATATTCTCCATCCTGTTCTCAATATGGATATAATGCGATAGAACATTTTGGGTTATTAAAAGGAATTGGTAAAATTCTGTGGCGTATTATTCGTTGTAATCCTTGGTCGCGTGGTGGAGATGATTATATCTAGTTATCCCGTAATTGTTTGAGTAGTTGTATATCTTCTTTAACAAAATCGTACTCTGTTTCACAATATAAATTGATATTTTTTAATCTCTTATCATTAATCCACGAGGAAAATCCTAATTCTCCAATATATCCACGTCCAATATGTTCGTGTCTATCCTTTTGTCCACCTAATTCAATTTTTGAATCATTGCAATGAGAAATTTTTAGCTTTGAAAGTCCGATAATACGATCAAATTCGTCAAATGTTTTGTTCACTGCTTCAGGAGTTCGCAGATCATATCCAGCCGCAAAACCATGTTGCGTATCAAAACAAACACCAACATCATACTCAATTTTCTCAATAATTTGCGCAATATTTTCAAATGTTCCTCCCATAACACATCCAGCTCCCGCCGCGATTTCAATTAGAAATTGCGCTGAACCATGATAACCATCAAGAATTTTTTGAATTCCTTCAATACAATATAACAACCCCTGATTCTCGCCAACTTCCCTACTACTCCCTAGATGCGTCATGATGTAGCGCGCTTGAATGAGCGAAGCGCGTTCAAGTTCTTCTCTGATAATTCGAATAGAATTTTTCCTAATTCCTTCCTTTGGATGCGCAAGATTGATATAATACGGAGTATGCACAACCCACTCCTGTTGATTACAACGCTGACACTCTGATAAAAATGAATGTACAAGTTCTGGTGTGAGTTGTGGTGCGGGCCCACCTTGCGGCGATCTCGTAAACATTTGAAATATCTCACATCCAAAATCTTGTGCGCGCTCGGGCGCTTTATGAATTCCTCCGGCGATTGAAACATGAGCTCCAATTAACATAAAAAAATATGAAAAAAATAGTATCTATAGCCATTATCCTTGTATTTGGCATTGGATGTCAAAAATCAGCTTCGGTGACTAATGTTTTTCCGTTACAAGGGTGCATTCCACAACAAAGTTCGCAGTGGATTGCGAGCGAAAATTCTATATTCAATAATGAGCCGACTATCAGTCATTTTAGTATGTATTTGAACCCTATCAGTTTTTCTCAAGGTTTTGGTTCGCTCTTAGGAGTTATATCAAAAAATCAAACAGCACTACGAATATTTGAAGCTAAATTTAGTGTCATATCATATAATACTCAAGAAGTGAAAATAAGAATTGTGAATGATGATCAACAAGGGTCTGCTCGCATTATTTGTGGAGGAGATGGTTTGATTTTTACATTAACTGGACTTTCTTTTTCGGAAATTGATTTCAAATTTCCTCAAAAAGCACAATTTACGAGAATTGTTAAACTAGATGAGCAAGATATGCTCGCGATGTTTAATGAGGTTAAAAAATTATCATCAAAAAGCGTATCTTTAAACGAATTATCACATGATGACATAGATATTGCTACTCAAACTCATGTACGATTGAGAGTCATCTCACCAAATAATTCAAAAATTACATATATTTTTATGAAAAAAATTGATGGAATGTGGAAGAATATATTCGTAACACGAGATAGATTTGACGAACAGTTATTGAAAAAAGAGGGATTTGGTTCTGTGTTTTTGATTCGCGATTAAAACACAAAAAAACCGCATATCATAGCGATTTTTTTGATTTATTTATTACTCCGTCTTCAGTAATTGCAATCGTTTTGCAAGTCGAGATTTTCTGCGACCAGCGGTATGTGCGTGGATAACATTATGTTTTACCGCCTTATCATTTAATTTTTGCAAAATAATTTAAATTTTTTTGATTGTTTCTGTATTTTTTGCCAGAATTGCATGTTCTAGAAGTCGCTCCTGAATCTCAATAGATCCCACTCGCAATTTATTTAAAGCTGTTCGCTTAACATTTTGTCTAACCGCTTTAATTCCCGCTTTTTTTCTCACATTAAGTGTCGGCATATAATTTTTTATTCTAAAATTAGTAGAAAATAATATATTATTATTAAACACAAGTATAACGTGGACAAACGATGTATGTCAAATCTAAAGTTGATACATAGGATAGACATCGCTGTTTAGAGAGTAATAAATTTCAGAAAAAACACAGAATGACAATATCTAAGCGGGTTCTGTTCAAAATATGGATTCTATGGTATGATTATATTGTAATTTTCTTGCCAAGTGTGTTTATAATTTATATCGGACTTGGTGGAGTAAAAAGCGTTTTAAATTCGCCACACACAGTTGGACTTAATTTATTGAGAAAATAAGATAAGTTTCACGGTTTGTTTCTGTAGTTATACACAAGATATACACATATTGTGGATAACCTTCTATTTTTAGGCAATTTTTATCCCGAGTCACTTCTAAATATGAAATTGGAATTTTATGACGGAGAAAATTGTGTGATACTTAATTATTATTAGTAAGTAAAACATTGTGTGTTGGACACCTATTAATGGGAGATTGACTTCGTTTTTGAATACCTGCAGAGTTTATCCTTTAGAATGGTTCGCCATCAATCCTAATTGAGATGATGATGGACTCCTGTCGGTGACGCGGAGGATGATTACAGGATCACATAGTTCTGCACTTAATTATTTTATTTAATAATTCAAAAAAAAGCAAGTTCAAGATTCTTCATTTAATCAAAGTAATTTTTTTAAAACTGCCTTAATTGAGTAGAATAATGGACTAAACGCGCCTGTAGTTCAATGAGGTAGTTAAACCATTTTTTCTCGCGCATCATTATCGTATGTTTATTTCCAGATATGTTGATTAGATTACTGATTTTTTGCTTTTGTTTTTTATGGAACGCTCAATATTATGTCCCTGTAATTCAATTGGATAGAATGCCGCTCTCCTAAGGCGGATATGGAGGTTCAATTCCTCCCGGGGGCACCACGTTGATAAGGTCCGAACCGCTCTTGCCGCCTGCGGCGGCGAGGAAGTCCAACCGTGAAAACCCAGAAAGGCGATGGAGTCGCACGAATCAAAACCGCAAAAGAACCCGTTAAAAACATTGCCTCGAACCATATTTTGTAGAAGCAGAAAATAAAAAATTTAATTAGAGGATTTAAGAGTCAAAAATTGGCTAAATAAGGGCTTTTATGTTGGTTTTTGGGGTAGGTTTGATTATAGCAGTTGAACTTGACATAATCACTGGAATATGATATATTTAGCACATAATTTGATGTGGTAAATTACCAATAAATGACAGATATCTCTTTGATAAGATGGGAGAAAAAAGCAGAAAATTCTCTTTTTTCAATGAGTAGCGCACTAAATATCGAACATTGGTATCTAACGCGCTACTCAATGTGAGTGGATGAGATTAAACAATCTCAAACCATAAAGGAGATTCCCATGCGTATTCTCGTAATCGATGACAATCTGCTTCACCAGATGAGTGCTCGACAGACCCTCGGCGGCCACAATGTTACAATCGTCGGCACGTACGACGAGGCGCACGAACTCTTGCAGGAGCCCCGGGCATCGTATGAGGCGGTGGACGCGGAACTGAAGCGACGGGGTTTCAAGAATTTCTATAGCCCGGACGCGACCGAGGAGGAGAAAATCGCGTCACGTGCGGAGCGCAAGCTGATTGAACAAGAACTCTGTCCATCTCCTTCATTCGACGTCGTCCTCTCTGATCTCCTCATGCCAGCGAGCGAGATGACTATGGGTCAGGATGGAATGAAGTATGTCGGCCAGGAAATGCCGGTCGGCTTCGCCCTTTCGCTCATGGCGTCGCTCTATGGCGCGAAGTACGTGGCTGTCGTGACGGATGCCAACCATCACGATCACCCCGCTTCCGCCATGCTCGACTCCTTTGACTCGGACAATCGCGTTGAGAGCGGTAAGCCACCTCGCTTCGTCATCAACGGAGCGAAGGTCGGTTACTACCACTCGCCGATGACGTTAGTGGAAGGGACCGTCTGTGCGGTCTGCAACGGCACTGGTAGCAAAGAGGTGTGCCGCTGTGTCAAGAACAACGACGGCTCGCCCAGACTGGATTGCGACGACTGCAACGGTACCGGTCGTCATTCGTGCTGGACCTGCAGTTGTTCCGGCAAGCAGTGGGGTAAGGACTGGGGCAGAGTCATCGCCCACCTCACCACTCAACCCGCTTAACGCTTCTCCCGCCAACCCAACGCGCCATGTCCCTGAACCTCTGGCGCGTTTTCTTTTCGAAGTTTAAAGAACAAGGAATTTGTCACCAAGACTGAAATTCGCTAGAATTTCAGTAATCTGAAGCCAGCCAAAGATAAACCTAAAATTGTTATTCGTGCGGCTCAGCCACTTTCGGATTTTTCGCTGGTGGACTTCTTCGCCACCGCAGTTGGCGAAAGCGGTTCGGACTAATTCAAGTATTCTGCACCCCAAATAATTTGAATAAAATAATATAAGGTAATTTTTTATAATAAGGAAACTATAGAATATTAATATAACAAAAAAGTGAAACGCGGAAAATTCTTCTTGACTTACGGCTTATTTGATGCTATTATTAGTGTAATTCAAAGGTTAATGGTACATTTAAGGAGGAAAAAATGATTGGTTTGGGTTTTACTATTGGTGTAGAGTTGATACTGTCTTTGGGTTTAATTGTTAATGGTTTTGTCCTTTGCTTGTTGTGGGGATGGTTTATGGTACCAACTTTCGGGGTGGTTCCAATTCACGTAATTCCTGCAATAGGAATGGTCATGGTGGCGAGAATCCTTATACCAAGTACTCGATCGCGAGGGGAACAAAAGACAGTTGGTAGGATGATCATGGAGGGTAGTGCAAATACTATTTTCAAGCCACTGATTACTCTCTTTTTGGATGGATTGTACATTTTTTGTTGTAAAATGAGTTTAGTCCGAATCAATGGTGCCCTAGTGGAATTAAATTCTACATAGGGCTTTTTTATTTACTCAATTTTAATTAGATAGAAAGTATTTTTAAGTTTCTAGAATATTATTTTAGGTACAATGGCAAAAAGGTATCGATTTTTTCACTTGCTACAGAAGTAAAAGTATCAATCGAAATACCATTCTGTAATCCATCGATCAATCTATATCCGTTTTTTGATGAACTGCATTTTTTGGATTTCCCCAACGAAACGTTCGTCCACACGCACAACACCGAAATCGTTGTCGTCCATGACGACTCATGCCCTGATGGTTTACCTCACCCGAGCAACACACTGGACATCTTTTTTTTCTCAATATTGTTAGACGATTTAGTAATAGAGTCCAGTATACCGCTCGGTTGAGGTAAAAAACAAGCTTTTGAACAATACCTTTTTGCCATTATGTTTTATTTCACGTAGTGGTTGATGTTTGATATTGACTTCTTTATAAGAGTATGTTGTTTTGTATCAGTGTTGGGTGTTGAAAAAAAATCAATAATCTCTGCGTTATTTTGCAGAGAGTTTTGTCTTTGGGGAGAAGGGATGGTGAAAAAAGTTTGTGTGATGTTCCTTGTACTCGTTGTCGGTTTACTTTTGACTGGTTGTGCGCCTGGTCCTAACATAGCTGTGCAACACGTCCTCAAGGGGCGTGAACTTGCTGGTTTTTGGCTAGGTTTGTGGCACGGGTGGATTTCTTTGGTCACATTCATTGTTTCGCTTTTCTCAAAAAATGTAAATTTTTACGAGGTTTATAACAACGGCGGCTGGTACAACTTCGGTTTTATGGTTGGTTCTGGGACTTGGACAGTAGGAGTCAGCCGTATTCGTAAGGTGATTCGAAAATAGATAGAACGTATGTCCCTAACAGAAATCGATTCTGCTAGGGATTCTTTTTTGTAATAAATTTTCAGTTTCGTACAAAACGAGCAGATAAAAAATTTGTATTGTCGTCAATGATTAATTGAACTATTTTCTTAAAATATTGTGTACTATCATCAGAATACTAATGTTGATTTGTTATCAACATTGACAGATAAATTATTTAATATTATACTTAATTATGAAATAAATATGTGTTGAATAGATTACGACATAATGGCCATATGCAAAGTAGTATGTATATTTTTAGGAAAACTATGTTTGTCTTACTGCGTTGCTTAGATCATGAATTGTCATACTAAATATACGCACGTCCTGCCAAAAGCGATGTAGCAGCTTAGTTATACTTATTTGCATTATATCCACGGGGTTTATTCTTTGGTTGAACTTATCAACGATTTCTATGGGGTTTTGAGGATAGAAACTAAAGAAATACTGCAACAATTTACTATTTCAATTTTTTTCTATGATTTTGGATGAGTTGAGAATGATAGGTCTTACTAAAAATGAAGTTACAATATATTTGTTGTTGGTTAGGATTGAGGAGAAATCCGCAGATGAAATCTCGTTTATTACAGGAATAAATCGAACAACTGTGTATAGTGTATGTAAGGAATTGATGAAAAAAGAACTTTTGACAGTTTCAAGGAAGGGAAGTTGCGCACGTTTTAAATCCGAGCATCCATTTGTTTTAGAAAAAATTTTTGAGAAAGAGTTTAATCTAATTCAAGCTAAAAAAAGTGCATTGAAACGAGTAATTGAACATCTTTCAAAAAGTAATTGTGAAAAATGTTTTGCGACCAAGATATAGCGATATAACGTAGAATAACTTTTGTGTTGTAATAAGAGATTGAAAAAATGGAGAGATTTTTTTATAAAAGTGTGGTATCATAAAGGTATGAAATCAAAAATGATATTATTTTTTGTGTTTAATATGATGTTGGCAGTTCCTTTTGTTGTATTTGGCCAATCAATGACATCAACAAATTATAGTATTCAGGGAGACACATTTTCTGGCGGAAACTTTGCTACTTCAACTAATTTTGGTGTAATTGATGCCGTTGGGCAATGGTTTGCAGAATCATCTACAAGTACAAATTACAAAACATTGGACTGGTTTACCGCTTCGTTTACTTCAGGAACTTTGAGTTCGTCATTATCAGGGTCATCAATTAGTTTTGGTGAATTGTCAACCGATAGCGTGTCATCGCAAAGCCTTGTAATTACGGTAACAACCGATTCGTCAAGCGGCTACACCGTTAAAATGAGCGAAAATACTAATTTCATTGCGGGGTCTGAAACTATTGATGATGTTTCAGATGGCGCTGTCACAGCGGGAGTTGAGGAATATGGAATTCGCACGTCTGGAGTTGATGGTCAATTTAATAGTGTTGACACAAGTATTACATCAAATTTGAAAACAGTTGCATTAAAAACAACTGTTGCGAGTGCTGTACAAACCACGGTCAGTTTTAAGGCGGCAATATCACAATCAACTGTTGCTGGATCGTATACTCATACTGTTACTTTTTCTACAGTAGCTAATTTTTAGTGAATTGTATGTTGATAAAAGATGAATTTAGTTATCAACAACTGTGAATAACGATGTGCAAATTGCTATGTTAAGAGAAAAAATTTGTTTAATACGTGTGAATAACTATTTTTGTTTTGTCATCAGTGTTCTGTTGTGGACGTTGATGTATGCAACAACTACGGAAGCACTGACTATTAGGCCTTTGAAGGAAGAAATAAATGTGAATCCAGGAAGTGTCACGGTGATTAGTATTGATGTTGGTAATTCAGAGCCAAATCCCGTGTTGGTTTCGCTAAAAACTCGTTCATTTCATGCGGGAATTCAAGAAGGTGTTGCTGATTTTGACGCAAAAGATGATTCAAAATACCTTAAATGGGTTCAACTGCCTCAAAACGAGCTGTCCTTATTGCCGAATCAATCAAAAAAAATTTCATATACACTGGTGGTACCTCCTGATGTGGAGCCGGGAGGATATTATTTTGCAGTTTTTGCGCGAACACGACCTGTTGATCAGACTAATTCAACTGTTTTTTCCAATGAATTAGGGGTTTTATATTTTTTGACGGTGAATGGTGATATCAAGAATGATGTTGTATTGAGTAATTTTCAGTTTGTTCCAACAAAACTGTTCTTTTTTCCCGCACGATTTTCATATATACTGCATAATCAGGGAAATATACACTTGAAACCGCAGGGAGATATTCATATTACTAATATTTTTTCGAAAAAAAAAGTAGATCAGGTGTTGAATGTTGATGAAAAGATTATTTTACCAGAAACTTCTAGGGTTTTTTCTAGTGTGTGGCTTGAAAGCAATGGATTAACATGGTTTTCCAGTTTAAATCCGTTTCGTTTTGGAGTTTACGAAGCAGAAATTCAGATTGAGGGAATACGTGAGACAGAAAAATTGAGATTTGTTATGTATTCACCAACTGCGTTGACATTAGCATGTCTTGGATTTGTGTGGTTTGTTGTAAAAAAAGTATATGTTTGTACAAAGAAACGTTAAATTAATCGTTGTATCTATTGTAGCTGTTATTATTTCTGGATTTTTTTCAGTTATTGTTGATGTGGGGAAGAATAGTATTGCGTTGGCTGGCACGACAACGAGTACTGGTGCGGTGCCAATTGTAGCAACTGTGCCATCAGTTGCCTCACCACCACCACCTCCTCCTCCTCCTCAACCTGAACCGACACCTGTTAATCCGCTTGTAATTTCTTCTGTTGCAACGTCGGCGTTGTCTGGATCTTCGGTCGCCGTTTCGTGGAATACTAATAAAGCATCAGATTCAAAGGTTGAATGGGGATTAACTCAAAATTATGAGCTCAATAATGTGAGTAATGTCGCACAAGTAACCTCCCATGCACTTAGGTTGACGGGACTTTCTCCCAATACAACATATTTTGCGCGAGTAACATCTAAAACTGGTGGAGAAACTGCGATAAAAGATCAGATTTCATTTACCACGCCTGATTCTGGGTTTGTTCCGCTTGCAATTTCAGCAACAGTCATTAATAATTCGTCTCCGAACACGCTTATTGTGTCATGGGATACCAATAAAATCGCTGATGCTAGAGTTCAATATGGAAAAACCGCGCAGTATGAGTTGGGAAGTACATCGGCCCCCGCGTTAACACTCAAACATTCTGTGAATATTGGTAATCTTGAACCACTCACTACGTATTTTGTAAAAATAATTTCAAAAACTGCGCAAGAAACATCAGAATTTTCAACTTCAAGTAAGACAAATGGATTGCCTCCTGCGATTTCCAACGCACTATACACTCCGATTGTTGAATCATCAGGTACTCTTTCATGGGGAGTGAGTGAAGCTGTGGCGACAAAAGTGGGTATTTCTACGCGAGCAGAGGGTCCATTTGATACGATTGTTGTTTCGCTTGCAAATTCTACACAGCAACATGCAGTTACACTCACAGATTTGAAAGGATTAACGAACTATTATTATGTGATTACGGCAATTGGTCAATATGGAACAACAGTTAGTGAGGTAAAAACATTCATTACGCCTGATAATACTCCTCCGAAAATCACAAAACTAGAGGTTGTGAGCATATCAGCAACAGGTGCGATGTTGAAAGTTACGACAGATGAAGAAACTACAGTCAAATTTGACATCAAAAATGTTCAAAAGCAACTAGTTGGTACAAAATCTTCTGATCCAATGGGTCTTGATAAGATTCACATTCTAAATATCTCTGGGCTTATTCCTAATGCGTCATATGATGCAAAGATATTTGTAGAAGATAGTGCACAAAATAGTTCAATAGCAACAATTACATTTTCAACTAGTAGAGATGAGAGTTCACCTCCCAATGTTTCGGATTTTAATGCGCTTATCCTAGGACAACAGGGGAGTAATACGACATATCAATGGCGTGTAGATTTGACGTGGAATAATCCGTCGGTTTCAGATTTTAGTAAGACGATTGTTGTATATTCGTACAGTGCATTTCCAAAGAATATTTCTGATGGTGTGCTAGTTCCAACGAGCGATTCAAAGTCAGCAACATTAAATATATCTAATTCCAAAGTAGGATTTGTTTCTAAAAACATATATTTTACTGCTTTTGCGACTGATACATCAGAAAATAGTAGTAGCGGGTCGGCTATTATGCGTCCGCTAACAATTCCATCCTCACCATTAGGCCAAGATCAAGATAATGATGTGATTAATGATGTTGATGATAATTGTCCACAAAATGCTAATCAAAATCAATTAGATAGTGATAATGACGGAATAGGTGATGTGTGTGATGAAACGCCGAAAATTCCTGTAACACCTCCTTCTGATGACGGAGGAGGAATTCCCAAAGAAATTCCCTATAAACAGCCAATCGGGGGAAACGATCAGAAGGATATTGATAAGCAGATTGATGAGAAGACAAATGCAAAACCAGTGGTTAATCCAAGTCCGCTAGACGCACTAAAAGATATTTTGGGAATTTCTGTTGCGCCTAAAATTAAACAAGGACTAATGATAGATGATGTTGCTTTTACTGCGGCGGCACATACGATATCGCTTACTCCGATTGATGGCGTAGTTTCAGTTCTTGCGGGTTTTGATGTTGGTGTGATAGTTTCGAAAAAAAACATACCGAATGACAAAAAGGTCAACAATATATCTCTGGTCACGGGGAGTAGTACATATTTATTAAGCGAGACACAAAATTCATGGAGTACTTCGTTTCTTAAAAGCAATGGTTTCAATCCATCGCTTTTGAAGATTGCGTATGAGGATGGTTCAGAAGATACAGTGCCATTCTCATTAAACGGCGTCTTATATGGATTGGTTTCTGCAGATTCAGACGGATCATTGCGACCATTAACTGATGCGTCTGTCGCGTTATTGGATATGAATGATCAGGAGGTTTTTGTAAATTCATTTGGTCAAAAAAATCCAACACGCACTACTGAAGAAGGGTTGTATGGTTTTATGGTTCCAAATGGACGTTATAGATTGCACATTACGCAATCAGGATTTAGAGATGAACTATCAGAACCAATTGATGTTATTAACAATGTGTTGAATCGCAATGTAACACTACTTTCAATTCCAAAAAATTTACTTGATGTAATTAATCCAAAAGCTCCTTTAGCTGAAAATGTGTTGAATATCACTGAAAATATTCAACAAAAAGTTGTATTTCAAGCATCTATTGGTGTACGTGAGTCAATCAAATTCGCGGAAAATCCGGAAGTTGAAGAAGCAACAGAGAAAACAGTTGCGCCAACTATTGCAACTGTTGCTATTTTGAATACAACAGCCGCTACGGGAATTTCAAGTTTATGGACATATGCTCAATTTTTTTTCTCACAACCGTTGCTACTTTTTCAACGCAGAAAGAGAAAAAGTTGGGGAGTTGTGTATAATTCGCTGACTAAAAATCCTGTTGATTTGGCGTACGTTCGCTTAATTGATACGTCAACTGGAGCTGTTGTACGTACTAAAATTACTGATGCATTGGGACGATATGCTTTTTTTGTCAATGAAGGATCGTATAAAATTGAAGCATCTAAAGTAAATTACGTTTTTCCTTCGGTATTTATGGCGTCAGAAAAAATGGATGGTCGCTATCTAGATATATATCACTCTGAAAATATTAGTGTCGCGAGCGAATCATTGGAAATAACTCCAAATATTCCGCTTGATCCTATTGAAGCTGATCAAAAACAGATAAAGAAACTTATGTTTAGTGCATTTATAAGAAGAGTTCAACTTATTTTTTCAGTTTCAGGAGTAGTATTAGCAGTTATTTCATCCATTATCATCCCCTCCCCACGTACTTTTTTGGTAGTTTTTGTTCAGATTCTACTTTTTTTCCTTATGCGACGTTTGGTTTTTCCTCCTAAGCCAAAAGATTGGGGAATTGTGTATGATGCGTATGACAGAACTCCACTCAAGTTTGCCATCGCGCGTATTTTTGATGTTGAATATAATAAACTACTTGATTCACAACTCACTGATTCTCGTGGCAGATATTCTTTTTTAGCGAGTCAACGTAAATATTTTGTTACCTACGAGAAAAAAGGATTTCAGAAAGTGGTGAGTAATGAATTTGATTTGACGATGAAAAAAGAGCCAACGGTGATCGGAGAAAAAGTTTTACTTCCTCGTTTGGTTACTGTTTGATGTTGAAAAAAATGGTGGAGAAGAGAGCGTGAAGACGTTCTTTTTTTTTGTACAATTTTATGTGTTGAACACACCATAAGTTATGCACACAACACATAGAAAAAACATAAACAAATATGAGAAAGTATGGTATAATTATCAAGTACAGTTATGTCTATTTTTTTTCGACGAGGAAAGAATTTTTTTCAGTCCACTTTTTTTGTGGTTGTTTTGTTTTTTGTCCTCATCGGAGTGATTTTTAATGGTCAATCAGTAAGCGCGTTTGACGGAATTATTACGTATCAAGGAAAATTAACTGACGCATCTGGTACAGGTGTTGCCGATGGAACTTATACTTTGCGACTGGTCTTATATAGCGCATCTTCGGGTGGCTCGTGCTTATACACAGCATCAGGAACATGCGCATCGCAAACCACCGTGAGTGTGAGTGTCACGAATGGTTTGTTTACCGTCAAACTTGGAGATACTTCAACCACTAATACACTTGATCCATCAATCTTTATTTCAAATAATATATATTTAGGCGTGAAAGTTGGGAGTGATTCAGAAATGACGCCACGCAAACAACTTACTAATGTTGGTTTTGCTTATAATGCACTATATTTATCAGGTTTAGCAACATCTACTGTTGGTGGAACAGGAAGTTATATTCCTGCCGCAACTTCAAATGGGAATTTTGTAATTACAGGAGCTCCACAATCAACGTCGGCATCAGGGGGAGTGTTATATTTGAATCCAGCATCTGCAACTGCTGATTATGTGTTGCTTGGTTTGGCGGTAGGAGGTTCGGCTAAATTTACTGTGGATAAGGAAGGTGATGTTGTAGCGGCAGGTGGTTTGCAGATTGCGGGAAATTTTACTCCAGCAACAACCAATCTTTATGATTTGGGTTCATCAATTATCGCATTCAAAGACGCTCACGTTACTGGCACTCTTTATGTTGGAAATATTTCTGCAACCGGCACGCTCACATTCGGCGATTCCACATTAGATTCCCTCACCGCTAATGCATCATCAACATTTGTGAACAATGCGGGAATAAACGGGAATTTCTACATTGGTGACAGCGCGACAGACAATCTCACCATCACCGCTACCACAACAATCACCGGCAACACAACACTCGCCGGCAACGTCACTCTCGGCGACGGTTCAGGTGACAACATTGTCATTGGGGGAACTCCCTATTTCGGAACAGCACTCCTAGCGACCTCAAACAACAACAGCGATCTCGGATCAACAACCCGCGCATTCAAAAACATCTACGCATCTGGTTCACTCTATCTCAACACGTCAATCCTCTCATCAACTCACAACACATTAGATATTGGTGGCTACACAAACGCCATCAATGATTTGTTTTCATCAGGAACTCTATTTACCAGCGGACTCACCGCAAACGGAAACATCACACTAGGCGACGCAACATCAGACACATTCACCCTAAACGGCCGTCTCGCATCCCACTTCGTCCCTACCACCAACAACACCTACGACCTCGGCACATCCGCGCTCGC
>CAYVCS010000036.1:0-15108 GCA_964450455.1 uncultured Gammaproteobacteria bacterium
AGTGAATTCTGTATGGAAAGAAATGTGGAATGCACCATCGCTTTTGATTTGCTAAAAAAAATTCATATTCTTCAACAAGAATTTGAATCTGCTTTTTCTTGTGCTGATGAATCCTCGGAGCATCTTGTTGAAGCACAACACAAAAAAATTCAGTTGCAGGAAAAAATTAAGGAATTGCAACATCATCTATATGTACAGCAATTTGAAAAGTTTCAAGATAAAGCGATTGACTACGCAGAGAAATTTAATACGCATACATCGCATGATGTGATACTTATGGGTTTGGCTGGGAATGATTCAGAAAGAGCATGGAAATTTAGAAATACGTTTGGTAGATCTTGGTATGTGTCTAGTAAATACTATTTTTGGAGAGGGATAGCTGGTTTGGATTCGGATCGGGCGTGGAGTAGGCGTGGAGCAGAAATGCGAGAGGATGTCGCTTATGATTCGGTGATGCACAGTTTAGTTGGTTTGGATTCTGATCGAGCATGGAAAATGCGTTCAATTATGTTTGAACAAGGAAGTCACAACCATGAAATTGTGATTGGTTTAGCCGGACTTGATTCAGATCGTGCCTGGGAAATGCGTTCTGCATGTTTTAATACAGTTAATGCACATCATCTATCGATAAGTCTTATTGGACTTGATTCAGATCGTGCATGGGAAAAGCGCGATGAAATTTTGAGGAATGATTTGAGTGTGTATAATGTAGTTAGTACATTGATGGGTCTTGATTCTGAACGAGCATGGGATTTGCGTGAGAAGTTCATACGTAGTAGTGCGCTTGATAAGAGTTGTCTTATTGATTCATTGGTTGGTTTGGATTCAGATCGTGCATGGGATATGCGTGAATTATTACTAAAGAAAGAAGGAATGACAGAAGAGGATATAGTGCGTGGATTATCAGGATTAGATTCAGATCGTGCTTGGAAAATACGCGATTCATGTGTACAAAAAGGATGTTCCTTCAACCTAATTTTTAAAGGGTTATGTGGCCCGTATGATTTTCTGATGGTGAGATTGAAGGAGTGATGTCATGAAACGTGTTTAACTGTAAACATAAAAAACAAAAAAATGTCTTCAAAACTTCTTGAGAAGGTAAATGACGAGCAGAGAGCGGCGATTGTCCATACCGGATCGCCACTTATTATTATTGCCGGAGCGGGAACGGGAAAAACAACTGTTATTGCGCATCGCATTGCGTGGTTGATTGAACAAAAACTTGCGAAACCTGATGAAATTTTGGCGCTCACATTTACCGATAAAGCGGCGAGCGAGATGGAAAGTCGTGTGATGAATTTGGTTACTGATAGTTTTGCGGATATGTGGATTCAAACTTTTCATAGTTTTTGTAAGCGCATTTTACAAAATTATGGGATGGATATTGGACTTGCAAATCATTTTGACGTAGCAGATGAAAAAAATGCATGGATGTTGATGTATGAAAATTTTGAACGATTTGATTTCAACTATTATAGAACGCGTGGAAATCCGTATTATCATATTCATGCATTATTGAAACATTTTAGTCGCGCAAAAGATCAGGGAATAACTCCGGAGGCGTATAGCGCGTATGCAGAGGATTTACAACTCAATTCCGACAATCCCGAATATACTGATGAACGAGCACGTTTAAACGAAATTGCATCTGTTTACACGTTGTATAACCAACTTTTGCTTGAACATGGATTTTTGGATTTTGGGGATTTGCTGATGTATACTCGTCGACTATTGATGGAACGTCCTCATATTTTGAAACGTTTGAAAACGCATTTTAAATATGTTGTTGTTGATGAATTTCAAGACACAAACTGGATTCAGTATGAATTGATGCGTTTATTGGTTGGCGATGGAAATGGACTTTCGGTTGTGGCTGATGACGATCAATCAATCTACAAATTTCGTGGAGCGTCTCTTTCTAATGTCCATCAATGTACGCGTGATTTTCAGAATGTACATCGGATTGCTCTCATAAAAAATTATAGGAGTGGACAAGAAATTCTTGATAGTGCGTATCATTTTATTACCCATAATAATCCGTATAGATTAGAAGCCCAGCAAGGGGCGGGATTTTCGAAAAAACTAATTTCCATGACGGACGAGAAATCAACTGTTGTCTGTAATTCTTTTTCGTTTGTTGCAGATGAAAATGCGTATATGAGTGATACAATTTTGGCATTACAAAAAAATGGGGCGCTCCGTGATTGCGCGGTGCTTGTGCGTACTAATGCACAAGCCGCTAGCATTAGCGCGATGCTTGAACACAAAGGCATACAAACTGCATATCACGGAAAGAAAGGTTTATTTGCTCATCCTGTTATTATTGATTGTATTTCATGGTTTAAATTACTTACAAATTGTCATGATGATTCTGCGTGCTATCGGATATTACGAAATGAGTATGAGCCAATGCCGAGTAAGGATGTGATGATTATTCTAAATCTCGCTCGTAAAAAACAGCGGTCATATTATGATACAATGTTGAGTATTGGTCGTGATATGGTTTCAGAAGAAGCACTTATTTTTAGAGAGAGATTTTTGAATCGCTACGCTGAACATCTTAAAGAAATCTCAACAACGTCTGTCAGCGCGAGAGTGTATGCATATTTTTCTGATTTTAATATTTTCAAATCGTGCGCGCATGATGCGACTGACGATGCAAAAGCATTTTTGGCCGAACGAACTATTTCCGTCATTCAAGCATGGTTTGATGAAATTGTTCGCTATGAAGAAACTCATACAGAAAATTCCATCCATGATTTTTTACGCTATCTAGGATTATTGATTTCATCCGGATATGAGGGTTCGCTTACTGTGGCTGATGCGCAATCGTCTGATGCAGTTACAGTTGCGACAGTACATTCAGCAAAAGGATTGGAATTTGAACATGTATTTATACCTCAATTAGTACATTTGAAATTTCCTTCTATCAAACGAAAAGATGCGATAGAATTACCGGATGCATTAGTAAGCGAAGAAAAACCCGAAGGCGATGTGCATCTTGCTGAAGAGCGACGTCTTATGTATGTTGCAATGACACGAGCGAAACGTGGATTATATCTTTCGTATGCGTATGATTACGAAGGAAAACAATTAAAAAAACCATCGCTGTTCATTGATGAAATTGGAGCAAAAAGTATTCATCACGATGGGGATAAAAAAACAATGGTGATTCATCCTAGCGTTGTGGAAAAAGATTCGGGAAAGATAGTGCACCCTACGACATTTTCTTATACCTCACTTACATCTTTTCAAACATGTCCACTACAATATAAATTTAGTGAAATGATTCATATTCCTGTTGAAGGAAACGCGGCAACTTCGTTTGGAAAAACAATGCATACCACATTAGAACAATTTTATAACATGATGATACAGATGCATGCGAGCGTAGAGGTCGGTTTATTTTCCGATGTGAGTGTGGGTAAATTACGCATTATAGTTCCTCCGCTCGCAGAGTTATTGCAAATATATGAACATTGTTTTATTGAGGATTGGTATGATTCGCAGAGTCAGAAAAATGAATATCGTCAGCGAGGTCGGGAAATCCTAAAACGATATTATAAAGACCATGAGGGAAAATGGATAATTCCGCGAGCAGTAGAACAAAAAGTTCAGTTTAAGTTGAGAGATGGTACGATTAAAGGAGTGATTGATCGGATAGATGAAATAGACGGTTCACTTCGTATTATTGATTATAAAACAGGAAAACCGAAGACGCGCGAAACATTAACCAAAAAAGATGTTTTGCAATTAGCAATTTATCAAAGGGGTGTTCGTGAATTATGGCAGAGGGAAGCGGATGAGCTCATATTGTATTACCTAGAAGATGGAACATCAGTTATTTTTAAGCGCGACGATAGAATACTTATTAATGCAGAAGAACATATTCTTGATACTATTGAATCAATAGCGACGAGCGATTTTTCTGCAACTCCCTCAACGTTCAATTGTGGCATGTGTGCCTATAAAGATATATGCGAATTTAGAGCGAGTTGATTTTCAATTTGAGACTGTAGAGAAATGATGAGATTTGGGATGCTGGAGGGAGAGTCGAGTGAGACGTACTCGGAAGTACGTTGAACGAGAATCGCACCGAAGCATCCAAAGATCGCATTTCTCCACAGTCTCAATTTGTCCCTCAACCTCCACCATGCTATACTCTCATCATCATAATACGTTTTCATCATATGCCCGACCTCATACCCTACAATCCTCTCCTCAAAAAAACCAAAAAAGAACACACCATCACAGAAGCACTCACCACAACACGCTATCCGGAATTTATCCGCACACGCGATATGTTCGGCGAACGTATCGTTTCGGTATATGACGATATACAAAGCATAGAACATCTCATCACACCCGCATTACGCGTAACACTCGGCAGATGGTGGAATCTCGCGTATGACCACAAAATAGCCAACGATCTTCTCGCACATCACATAGAACAGACAGGAGGATGGGATGAAGAGGTACTCCTCGTGAATCCCACAACACACACACAAGAAATCATATCTCGTCATATCAGTCCAACCGATATTGCACGCGCAACAAGTCCACTTGACGCGTCACTCACCGGTTCTCCTGACCAGACTAGTATCAAACAACTATCAGCTCACCAAAAGAAACTCACCACTCGTTTCAACAAGCTGATCCCCGTAACAGGCGAACTCGCAACCGCCCTAGAACAGCTGAATGTCGGTCTCGCAACACTGGCAACCATAGCAGAATTCGTGAGTTGGTATCACAACGTGGAACCACACACAGACGACACCAACGACATGACACTTATCCGCGAAGAACTCCGTCTTGCACTTGAACTTGTTGACGTTACTCCAGAGGGATATGCACCAGGCGAAGAACATGACATCGCAGAAGTAAAGGACATCCTCAATCGCCAAAAAAACCTCGCAGATATCACTCGTAGCACCACCGAAGCAGTCGTCCGTTTAAAACGACTCAAATTAAAAATCGCATCAGATTTCAACAACATTCACAAAACCGTCAAAACATTTGAACGACTCGCAAAAGGCGAAACAGTCGGAGCACAACTCCACGAAACAGTCGTAAGCGCAACGGAAACGTACACCAACATCCTGCAAACCACCGTCGCCACCATTGACGAAATCCTACGCACAAACAACGTCCATGACCTTGACCTGTCACTCATGGAAACAAAACTGTTTGACAACGTAGAACACGCCCGAAACAACCTCAAAACCGCATTAGACACCGCCTACCAGAAACAACCAACACCTACCAATCGTCAACTTCAAACAGCATACACAATTTCAGAACAACCACGACAATTGGAAGTGCATCGCGAACACAAAGAATCACCCACCACCCCAGAAACAAAACCAGAAACCGCTTAGAACATTGTAGATTTTTGATTTTAGATTTAAGATTTTAGAATTTAGATTTTGAATCACGTAAATCTAAAATTTAAAATCGTCAATCGCTCCCCTTCAATCTAAAATCTAAAATCAATTTTTTATATTGTTGATTGTGACAGTAAAAAATTGACTTTTATAGATAGATGTCTTATACTATTTGTATGTCGCTTACTATTTCAGAACAAGTGGAACAATGTCTTGATACCATTCGCCCTGCAATTGCAATGCATAAGGGAAGTGTTGTTTTGCTTGGTATTGATGAAATAGAGGGGATTGTTCGTGTGAAACTTGAGGGTGCGTGTAAAGGATGTCCTATGTCACAAATTACACTCAAAATGGGAATTGAGGCAGAAATTATTTCTAAAATTCCAAGTATTAAACAAGTCATTGCAGTTTCAGAAGCGGATGAAAAATGTTGTGAAGATGGGGAAGGAGAATGTTGTACAAATAAAGTCGTTGATGTATCAGATACAAACAACGATGAAGATGAATGGTTTTATCAATTACTTGGGGAAAACGAGAGAGGATTGTAGATTGACGCAAGGCAATTTTAGATTTTAGATTGACGATTTTAGATTTACGAAATCGCCAACGTCAACGTCAATCTAAAATCTAAAATCGTAAATCTAAAATCCAATCGCCTTTATGCTCGATTCACTACGTTATCAATGTAAACGCTATTTTGGTGACATGGGTATTATAATTCCCTTGTGTAGTGCGCTTCTACTTTTGTTATTCTCTGTGCTCTATATTGCGAGTAATATCTCGCTCTATTCAGATGCGACGTTTTTGCATTATACAGTTGGGATAGGTGTTGATTTAATTGGAACTAAATCAAAGATTTTTGTTTTACCACTTATTGGTTTGATGATTTTGATAGGGAATACGGTGATGTCATTGGTATGTTTTAACCACGCGCGGATGGTTAGTTATTTTTTTGTATTTTTTGCGACAAGTGCTATGAGTTTGTTGTGTATCGCTTCTTTGTTAGTTGTTTCTTTGAACGCTTAAAATGTTTATATGCAGGTTGGTGAATTAGTATCCATTTTTTTTCTTTCCACACTAAGTTTTTTGATTGCTTTTTTTATAATGCCGACGCTCATAAGATTTCTCAAAAAAGCACGAATGGGAAAATCAATTCGTGTTGCGAGCGAAGCTCCAATTTATAACGCAATGCACGCAAAAAAAGCAGGAACTCCCACAATGGGAGGAATTGCGATTTGGTTGACCGTTGTCATACTTGCGTTTGTATCGTCAATGTTTCCACACATAACAAGCATATCTTTTTTTTCACGCTCACAAACACTTTTGCCTCTTGGTGCTTTGCTCGCGTCTGCGTGTGTTGGTTTGATTGATGATTATTTGAATGTGAAAGGAATTGGCGCCCACGGTGGGGGTATACGAGCGCGACATAGATTATTTTTGTATGCGTTCATTGCGCTTATTGGTGCAGGTTGGTTTTTTTTCAAACTTGAATGGGATATTTTGCGTATTCCATTTGTTGGTATTGTATCGCTCGGCGCATTCTATATTCCTGTATTTGTTTTTATAATTGTTGCGACAAGTTTTTCTGTGAATGAGGCAGATGGTTTAGATGGTTTAGCTGGTGGATTATTGCTTGCGGGTTATGCAACATTTGGCGCGATAGCATTTGCTCAAGGAAAATATGATTTGTCAGCGCTTTGTGGGGTGATAGCGGGAGCTGTAGTTGCATTTTTATGGTATAATATACATCCCGCGCAAGTTTTTTTGGGAGATACAGGCGCGATGTCGCTTGGCGTAACACTTGGAATTGTTGCGATGCTCACAAATTACGCGCTTTTACTTCCGATTATTTGTTTTCCGTTTGCTCTTGAGTCATTGTCTGTCATCATTCAACTACTTTCAAAAAAATTTAGAGGTAAAAAAGTTTTTAGAGTAGCGCCACTTCATCATCATTTTGAAGCAATTGGTTGGGAAGAGCCACAAATTGTGATGCGTTTTTGGATGATTGCAGGAATTTGTGCTGTGATAGGACTTTCGTTGGCGCTTTCAGATATCAATATGTTTGCGTCTATGGTATGAAAAAAAAAATTCATACGCAATTACTGCCACAGGGAACAGATACTTTGCTATTTGTTTTCATCATTACATTAGTGATATTTGGTTTGATGGTACTTGCGAGCGCGTCTTCTCCTATAGGATACGAACGATTTGGTGATAGTTATCACTTTGTAAAACGTCAATTATTATTTGGTATTGTTCCGGGACTTATCATGACTATCGCACTGATGCGTGTTTCGTATATGGTGTGGTTTCAGCACTATAAACTTTTGTTACTCATTGGAATTGGACTACTTTTTACCGTGTTTATACCACAATTAAAAGCGGGGTATGGAACATCTCAAAGTTGGATTACGATAGGAGCACTTTCATTGCAACCAGCAGAGTTTACCAAATTATTTTTTATTTTAGGAGTAGCAGGTCTATTTGCTTCACGACAGCAACAGAAACGACATCTCGGAGACGATGGATTTTTTTCCTTTATTCTGGTACTTCTCGTGGTAGCAATTTTGCTCGTGCTTCAACCAGATGTTGGAACGCTCGTTATTGTTACGGCAATTGGTATGAGTATGTATTTTATCGCGGGAGCACGGCCGAGAAATATGTGTGTGGTTGTAGGATGTGGATTGGCAACTCTCTTTGCGTTGATTATTTCAGCTCCCTATCGTTTGGCGCGGTTTTTTACCTTTTTGAATCCAACAGCTGATGTACAAGGAGCAGGATATCAATTACATCAAGCATTGATTGCAGTAGGTTCAGGGGGATGGTTTGGTTTGGGATTGGGTCATTCGCGACAGAAATTTTTGTATTTGCCAGAAGTTACGTCAGATTCAATTTTTGCAATTCTATCAGAAGAACTTGGCTTTGTTGTCGCAACTATTTTTTTGATTATTTTGATGGTGCTCTGTGTACGTATGTTGAAAATGGCTCGTCTAATGCATGAAGAATATGGACGATTAGTAGTTACCGGGATGGTTTCATGGATTTTTGTGCAATCGGTCGTTAATGTTTCTGCAATCGTTGGATTACTTCCACTCACAGGAGTTCCACTACCTTTTGTCAGCCATGGTGGATCGTCAATGTTATCTATGCTTGCAGGATTAGGTATTGTTTTAAATATTTCATCAAAGAGACGCATATGAAACATACTGCCAATATGCCACTTAAAATTCTTTTTTCTGGTGGAGGAACACTTGGTAGTGTGATGCCACTTATTGCTGTAGCCGATGAATTCAAACGTCATTATGGTGAACATGTGCATTGTATGTGGATTGGAACGTTTGGTGGATTAGAGAGAGCTGTTGTGCGTGCTCATCACATTGAATTTCATCCCATAATGTCGGTGAAATGGCGACGCTACATTAGTTTTGAGAATGTTATTGATATCCTATGTATTCCGTTGGTACTTCTACATGCGTGGTATCTATTATTTTTAGAGAAGCCGGATGTTGTTGTGTCTGCTGGTGGATTTGTCAGTGTTCCTATTCATATTGTTGCATGGTGTATGCATATCCCGAGCGTTATACATCATCAAGATATTGAAACGGGATTAGCTAACAAAATAATGCGGATATTTGCCAAACGTGTGAGCGCTACATTTCAACATACGCTCAAAGAATTACATGAAGCAAAAAGTCGTCTCACGGGAAATCCGATTCGTAGCGCTTTGATTGGTGGCGACCGCGACCGCGCATATGCTAGGTATCACCTTGACCCGTCGCTTCCGACTACGCTTATTTTTGGTGGCGGAACTGGAGCGCTTTCTTTGAACAGTATGATTGCGGAAATTTTATTAGAATTATTACACAGCACGCAAATCATACATATCACCGGACAAGGAAAACATATTGTTGTTCCACATGTGCGAGGTGAAGAACACGCACAGTATATGAAGCGATACATAACATTTGAGTTTTTGTTAGATGAAGAGATGGCGGATGCGTATGCAATAGCTGATGTTGTTGTGTGTCGCGCGGGACTTTCCACGCTTTCAGAACTTGCTTCGTTGCATAAAGCCGCGGTATTAGTTCCTATTCCTGATTCTCATCAAGAACATAATGCTGAATTTTTTGAACATCAACAAGCGGTTCGTGTGATGCATATGAATACTGGTTCATCTTCATTATCTCGCGAAGTATTATTACTGCTCAATGACAATGCTCTGCGTTTGAGTTTGCAAAAAAATATTGGCGCATTGAATAATCCGCAAGCCCATAAAGAATTAGTAAAAGTGATTTTGGAAGCACAGCAGTCAACGAAGTAAAAAATGTTGTACAACAAAAGATGGACATATTTTAGCAACATGTGTTAGTATGTTGGTTCGTATGGGTCGGTAACTCAATGGTAGAGTATCTGCCTTTTAAGCAGAGAGTTCCGGGTTCGAGCCCCGGCCGACCCATGTGTGTTTCTAGAGCCGTAGTTTGTTTAAGAAAATCTTCGTGGTGGATTAGGTCAGTATGAGTACTGGCTTTTTTTGTTGTACAAATAATACGTTTAGTATATGATATAGTTATTATGTCAAATCAATCATCAAACCTAAAATTCAACATCAAAGGGATGCATTGCGCAAGTTGTGAAATTTTGATTGAAGATACATTAAAAAACGTAGAGGGAGTTATTTCAGCTAAGGTGAATTATGCGGATGGCACGGCAGAATTAACATGTAGTCGTATTCCTACAATTTCAGAATTGCAGGAAAGTATTGCGAAAGATGGGTATACCATAGAAATGCGGGGTACGGGAAATACGACAAACAATGCAGAAACTAAACGTACTGGTATTCGTGAGTATGTTGAGATTGGTGGAATAGTAATGATACTATATGGTATATATTTCTTGTTATCACGATTTGATATCATTCCAAAACTTGCGCTCTCGGATACCATGAGTTTATGGTTTGTGTTTGGAATTGGACTTGTTGCGGCATTTTCAACATGTCTTGCGGTTGCGGGAGGATTATTGATTTCGCTTGCCGCAACATACACAAAGTATACTGATAGCTCTTCTCCCACTGCACGTTTCATTCCGCATATATATTTTAACGTGGGAAGGATTATTTCCTATACACTATGTGGGGGATTGATTGGGGCGCTTGGTTCAGCATTTACTATTTCACCTCGAGCTAATGGTATATTGACGATTATGGTGAGTGTTTTGATGATACTATTAGGAATTCAATTACTACATCTATTCCCATCGCTTTCACGTTTTTACATTCGTATGCCATCCTTCATCACTAAAAAAGCGATGAAGAGTGGTGCAGGATCGCCAAAATACGCACCATTTTTTATTGGCGCGTCTACATTTTTTTTACCCTGCGGATTTACACAAGCATTGCAACTCTATGTTTTGAGCAAGGGAAGCGCATTTGATGGAGCAATGATAATGTTGGCATTTTCATTAGGAACTTTGCCAGCGCTTATGTCAATTTCAGTAATTTCTAGTTTTGCGCGCGGTGGAATACAAAAATATTTTTTGAAATTTTCAGGAATTGTTGTGTTAGTAATTGGTATTTTTAGTTTTCAAAATGGATTAACGATAGCAGGGGTGCGCGAAGTTACCACAATCAAACAGGCATCTGTTGCAAGTGGAATTCCAAGTGGTGTGGTTCGAGCCATAATAGAAAATAATATACAAATTGTAACTATGCAGGTTTCGGGAGTAGAATATTCTCCTCATCAGTTTGTTGTTCAAAAAGGAATACCAGTGGAGTGGAGGATTGATGGGAGAAAAGCTCAAGGATGCGCGCAGACGATTTCAGTTCCAACGCTTGGAATTGTTAAATATCTTTCTCCATCCACAACCACATTAATTCAATTTACTCCTCAACAAATCGGAACAATTCCGTTTAGTTGTACGATGGGAATGACAACGCGTGGTTCAACGTTTTATGTGGTTGATAGTTTGGATGCGAGTAATGGTTCTGCCACCTGCAATCCAAAAATTCAAGATTGTATTTGAACTGTGTATGCATAAGGTTGCGGTAATTATTCCTGCGTTCAATGAAGAAAAAACTATTCGTGCAATCGTATCTGTTGCAAAATTAAGTTCGTTAGTTTCCGAAGTGATTGTGGTATCTGATGGTTCAAATGACCATACCGCAGAATATGCGCGACAAAGTGGAGCCGACAAAGTTATTGAGTGTCGTGTGAATCGCGGAAAAGCAGAAACGCTCGCAACGGGAATTAATGCTACTTCTTCAGAAATTATTGTGTTTCTTGATGCTGATGTTTTAGGACTCACAACGCAGCACATTGATACGCTCATTGCTCCCGTGCTTTCTCGCAAGTGTAGTATGCATGTTGGATTGCGTGATAGATCGTGGTTGTATAGAAAACTAGGAAAATTTTTGCCGCTTATCAGTGGAGAACGAGCGTTTGTTCGCTCAATTTTCACACATCTTAATCCGTATTTTTTATCAGGTTTTAGAATAGAAGTTGGTATGAATGCGTATTGTCGCGTACATCAACTTCGCGTATGTGCGACTGTTTTACGTGAGGTGACAATTCGTAAAAAATATCAAAAAGTGAAGTTGCATCGCGCATTATTTCAATATGTTCGTATGACTCAACAAGTTATCAGCGCGTATCTTTATGCATTTTTTAACTGAATGATTGCAACCTATGACAAAACATTCAAAAGTTTCAGATGTATTTTCAAACATCACGATACTCATTGTTGGGCTTGGAACATATAAAGAGGGGAGTGGAATTTCAGCCGCTCTTTTTTTTGCTCGTCATGGCGCGCGCGTAATTGTGAATGACGCGCGCGACGCTGACGTATTAGGAGAGAATGCACAAATAATTACGCACTATGACGTAATAGAATCGGTTTTTGGACGTCATGATATTTCATTGGTTTTACGTGCTGATGTTATATTTCAAAATCCGGGAGTGCCTGACTCGCATGAAATGATTTTATATGCGAGAACAAAGAAAAAACCAATTATCAATGATTGGACACTTTTTTTTCTATTACCAACAACAACATGTGTCGGCGTGACGGGAACACGGGGAAAATCCACGACAACCTCAATGCTATATGAAATGATACACGCACAACACAATGATTCGCGACTTTCGGGAAATATTGGTTCATCGCCACTCACCTTTATTGAAAACTACAAGAATGAAATTGTTGTTGCAGAATTTTCAAGTTGGCTATTGCGTGGACTTCGGCCAGTTCAGAAAAGTCCTCATATTGCTGTTGTGACGAACATGATGCGCGACCATATGAATATGTATAGAAGTATGCGGGCATACATACATGATAAAAAAGAAATTTTTCGTTATCAAAAAAAAACCGACCATCTCATTTTGAACTATGACAATTTGATTACTCGTCGGATGGGTTCTGAAGCGGTGAGTAAAGTTTGGTTTGTCAGCATGAAACCTCTTCAAGAAAATGTTCGTGGCGTATATGTCGCGGATGAACATATTATGATTCGTGAGCGACCTAATAGTTTAGCAAAAAAAGTGTTAGATGTTTCTGAACTTTCGCAGGGCGGAGTTCATGGAATTATGAATACTCTGTGCGCTATTGCGGGTGCGCGCGCGATGAAGATTGATATGTCACATATTGTTTCCGTTGCTCAACACTTTGTTGGACTACCTTATCGCATGCAACATATAAGGACATGGAAAGGTGTTGCTATCTATAATGATTCTGCGGCGACGAGTCCTGATGCGACAATGTGCGCTGTGAGAGCGCTCAAAGAAACGCAACCACTTATTTTGATTACCGGAGGAATGGACAAGTCATTACATTTTCAAAAGTGGGCTCGTGAAATAGCTCGCTGTACGCATAGTGTGGTGACTATTCCCGGTTCAGCCACAGACCGTATGGTTTCTGAACTTGCGAAATATAATGTGGAGGTTCAACAAGAAAATTCTCTTGCTGATGCGGTTCAATTCGCGTTTCATTATGCACAAAAACATAACGGAACAATTTTATTTTCTCCCGGAGCAACAAGTTTTAATTTATTTAAAAATGAATTTGACCGCGGAGAAAAATTTAATCAACTCATCGCAAAACTTTAATCATACGAGCTCATGATATACGATAATTTTATAAAGTGAGATAGATGTACTGAAACTAATCTAAACGGACATAGGAAGCTTGACGCTTTCCTTCGGGGCCACAATCAAGTTGTTAGTAGGCAATTCCACAAAGAATGTCGTCCCGACATTTTCTTCCGACTCAAACCATATTTTGCCTCCATGTCCCTCGATGATGGCCTTTGCGATATACAAGCCAAGCCCGGTGCCTTCGGTTTCGGCAGTCTGCACATTGTCAGCACGGAAAAATTTCTCGAACATTCTCGACTGCTGTTTGGCAGGTATACCTACCCCCGTGTCTTGTATGGTGATAAGCACCTTGTTTTCCTTTGCCTCGCCAGAGCCTTCGGCGTAGCGCGGGTTGGCGAAGGCGGGTGCCTTTGAATCTTTGAGATCAACTAGTACCTTCCCGCCTCTCTTTGAATACTTAACCGCATTGGAAAAAAGATTGGCAAAGACTTGTCTGATTTTATCTGCGTCTAGTGGTAATTCATATGTTGACGGAAATCCTGCAGATTTTTCCAGTGCTACGTCGTGAGAGTGAGACAGTCCCACTAAATCAGTCGTGAGTGAATTAATAATTTCAACGACATCTGTCGGTGTTTTCGTGATTTCAAATTTCGTACCTGTTTCAATTCTAGAAACATTTAGTAATTCTTCAACGAGCTTGATCATTCGTTCATTGCTGTTATGAATCTGCTCCAAAAAGTCTTTTTATTCGGTGCTAACCGCTCCGGCCTTACCTCGGAGCATAAGGTCAACAAACCATTTGATACCGGTAAGCGGGGTACGTAATTGATGAGAGGCGACAGAAACAAATTCCGATTTCATCTTTTCAATCTCGCGTTCTTTGGAAATATCTTCAAAAACAACCACGGCGGAATTCATAGTGCCATCTAGATTTATGATTGGCACAGAGGCGGCACGAATAGCAATTTTCTTGCCAAGCGGGTCATCGATGACAATATCTGACTTGGTGCAAGGATCTCCCGTTGCAAGAGTAATGGAGAGCGACAACTCTTCCATTGGATATCGCTCGCCATTTTCGCGTTTAAAATTATATACTTCGCTGTAGGATTCTTTTCCGGCCTGCGGATTAATTCCACGGCCAAGAAGTTCGGTTGCTTTTTTGTTCACCATTGTCGGTCGGCCAGAAGGTGCATCGGCAAGAAAAACACCAACAGGTAAACTCTCGAGAAGTACGCGAAGTTTTTCTTTTCCGGCTCGAAGGTTTTCATCAGCAATCTTTTGCTCAAGCGTGTTTGAAACCCATTTGCCCATAAGCCGAACGAAATCCTTGTCTTCATCTCCAAATTCTGGTCGATGTGCTTCGGGCGATAGAAACGTGAGCGTACCAAAGAGTTTTCCAGAAACCTTGATCGGGACACCGAGATAAGATTCAAGGTTGAATTTTGTGTAGCAGACATGTGCACTGTATTGCGAAATACTCATCGCACTAATTGCTACAACATCGTCGGTTTTCACCGTGATATCGCAATATGTTTCTGCAAGCTTAAACTCATCACCCTCTTTTAGGGTATTCGGTGGAACGACGCAGTAAAGGACGGTAAATTTGTCGCCTTCAATCCTATTAATCATCGCCATCCGCG
>CAYVCS010000037.1:0-5605 GCA_964450455.1 uncultured Gammaproteobacteria bacterium
AAACGTCCTGACACAGATACTCTCACTCCTTCCGCTCCAGCTTTTTCCACGCGCTCAAGTGTTTGTTTCAACACTCGACGAAACGCCATACGTTTTTCAAGATCCGCGACCATTCCCATAGCTACCACATGAGCTGATAAATTAGGATGTTTAATCTCTTGAATGTTAATACGAACTTTATATCTATGATTAATGATCGTATTTTCAATCTTTTTGATTAAATCCTCTGCGCCACTTCCACCGCGTCCAATTATAAGGCCTGGTTTCGCAACTGTCAATGTGAGTGTAACTTCTCCCGTTAATGCGCGTTCAATCAAAATCTCATCCACTCCGGCTAATTTACATTCCTGCTTAATAAACTTTCGTATTTTCACATCATCCTGAAGATTTGCTTTGTATTCTGCCTTATTTAATCGAGCAAACCAACGAGACGGCCATTGATATATGACCTGAATTCTAAATATTTTTGGATGTACTTTATGTCCCATATTACGAAGTGGTTGTTATTGAAGAAGGGTCAACATCAAGTATCGGTTGTGATTCAGAAACTTTCGCAGAAACAGCGTTTATCAATCCACTTCTGCTTTGCAATGTCAGATGAATATGACTTGTTTTTTTACGAATCTTCCCCGCTCTGCCCATTGCTCGTGGACGAAATCGTTTTAACGTTGGACCTTGATCCACTGTCAATTCGGAAATATACAAATCATCTGGCTGAATCTTAAAATTATGTTGCGCATTCGCTATGGCTGATTTTACTAATTTTGTCAACAACGTCGCGCATCGTTTACCTGAAAGTTGTAATTGAACAAGTGAAAATGCAACATCTTTTCCTCGCAACAAACCAGCAACCAAACGAACTTTTCGTGGTGCAATTCTTACATTGTCTATATGTGCTTTGATGTGCATATTATTTTTTCTTTTCTATTGTTTTTTGTAATTTTCCACCATGACGAACAAACTTTCGCGTTGGTGAAAATTCACCTAGTTTATGACCAACCATATTTTCAACAACGAATACAGGAATATGTTCTTTTCCATTATGAACTCCGATGGTACAACCAACCATTTGTGGAGAAATTGCACTTTCTCGCGCCCATGTTTTAATAACAGTTCCTGCGCCAGGACGAAGAGCACTGATTTTTTTCAGCAATTTCGCGTCAATGTATGGTCCTTTTTTTGAACTTCGTGACATATGTTTTAGCGACCCTTTTGATAACGATATTTAACAATTAATTTACTGCTCCATTTTTTCTTTCGTCGTGTTCTCACTCCGAGAGCGTGTTTTCCCCACGGAGTTTTCGGATGTGTCATACCAATAGAATTTTTTCCTTCTCCACCACCATGTGGATGGTCAACTGGATTCATAACTTTTCCACGAACTGTTGGACGGATACCTCGGTGACGCGTTCGTCCAGCTTTTCCCCATCGCACTAAATTATGATCTGGATTACTCACTGAACCAATCGTCGCGAAACATTCAGATAATACTTTACGAATTTCTCCTGATGGAAGCTTCAATAATGCGTATTTTCCTTCCATTGCGCGCAATTGTGCTGAACATCCCGCGCCTTTCACCATACGACTTCCTGCTCCTGGCTGTAATTCAACATCATGCACCAACAAACCAACAGGAATATGCTTTAATTTTGTACGATTTCCCGGCAATAATTCCACAGGAAGTTCTGATGATACAACCGATATACCAACTTCAATTTTTTGTGGAGCAAGTGAATATCGTTTTTCTCCGTCAGCATACTGCAATAACATCAAATGAGCTCCACGATTTGGGTCATATTCTCGAGCAATAATCACCGCTTTCACATCAAACTTTTCGCGACGCTCATCTATCAGACGAATAAAACGCTTTTCACCGCCACCACGATGACGAACACTAATACGACCATTAGAACGACCCGCATTTTGTTTGCGAATCACACGTAATTTTCTTTCTGGACGTTTATCCGTCAATTCATGTGTGGTATTCACACTTGCTATCCGGCGTCCTGCAGTATTTGGTCTATAATGTTTTATTGCCATATATATTACGTTCCTACATGCAAATTCAAAACATCTCCCTTTTTCAAATGTACCATCGCCTTTTTCCAATTTGATCTAGAACCCGCATACTTTCCAAAACGAATTCCTTTTCCACGATTATTCATCACACATACTTTAATTGGTTTAACCTGATACGTTTTGAAAATCGCCTTTGCAATCTCATTTTTTGTCGCATGACGATCAACTACAAATGTATAAATTCCTATATGTTCATTCACCGCTGTTTTTTCTGTTACTTGTGGTTTCACTAATACGGGCGATGCAACATGATAACGTACAACATCATCCTTTATTTCTGTCGAAGCGACAACATCTGCATTTTTTTCTTCAACAACATCAGAGCCAACAGTTTTCTGTTCTAATCGTTCTTTTGCATCTTGTTTAAACCATTTTCCTAAAATTGACATATATTTATGTTAATCGATCAACTAATACAGGAACTGCATCTTCAGACATAATAATCTGTGCATAACGAATCGTATCATACGCGTTTAAATCTGACGCTACAGAAACATCAATATACGAAACATTTGCAACACATCGCACCAAATCACGATTCACTTCTTTTGTAACCAACAAAATTCTATGTGCTGATTCTGGTGATATTTTTCGTGAAAGTGCAACGCATGCTTTTGTTTTAAATTCCATCGTAAATCCTTCAATAAGTCCAATTCCACCATGTAATGCTCGATCTGATAACACCATTTTTAATGCTTTCTGTGCAGATTTTCTGTTTAATTTTTTTTCAAAATTGCGATTGTTGCGTGGCCCAAAGGTAACTCCACCTCCTACCCACAACGGCGAACGTATAGACCCATGACGAGCTCGTCCGGTACCTTTTTGCTTCCATGGTTTTTTTCCACCACCAGAAACATCACCACGATCTTTCGTATGCGCCAACACCTGGCGACGATTGCTTTCATAGGCAACAACAGCGTCATGCAATAAACTACCACGATGTTCTACACCAAAAACCGATGCGGGTAATTCCATTTCACGAACTTTTTCTCCTTCTGAATTGTAGACATTTACCATGATACTCATATCAATTTAGTTCGTGTGCAATAACGTTATCAATAACGCTATCTACCACATTAGATGTAACAACTTCAGAATTATGCGAAACTGTTTCGACAACATCTTCAACTGGTAAAACTTCCTCTTTACTCTCTACAATCTTTTTTTCTACTTTCATCTCACCACTTCCTACAATTTTAACAAATGAACCTCGTGACCCTGGAATCGCTCCCTTTATATACAACATATCAAGTTCAGAATCTATTTTCACAACTGAAAGTCCATGAACAGTAACTTGATTTCCTCCCATATGTCCACCCATTCGTTTTCCTTTAGCAACAGGACCTTGTCTACGATTAGCAATTGAGCCAGGCATACGAAGTTGGTCTTTGTGTCCATGTGATGCGGGAGATCCATGAAATCCATGTCGTTTTACCACTCCTTGAAATCCGCGCCCCTTTACTATTCCCGTAACTGATACTTTTTCACCCTCAACAAATACATTAGATCCCCATCTATCACCACATTCATACGATTCTGCATCGCGATTTCTAAACTCACGCATATAGGTAACCGCTTTCTCGTCTTTTATATGTCCCAATTGTGCTAAATTCAAATGCTTACTTTTTCCTTTCGTACCAATTTGAATAGAATTAACTCCATCATTTTCCTGTGTTTTAATTTGTGTAATGATATTTTTTTTAACCGCAACAATAGTCACCGGAATTGCATTTCCCAATGAATCAAATACTCTCGTCATTTCCACTTTTCGTCCTAAAATACATTTCATATAAACTACGTACTAAAAATGGTATCGCCATGAAGGGATACCACAAAAACACAATCTATGAAATATATATAAACTTCATAGATAGAGCAAAGCTCATGTGTGTCAATTGTGAATTGATGAGATGTTCTCATCAATAATCCCTAATTATTCCTCATACATCTGAATTAGCGAGATATGTTTTCTCGTATAAGAGATCTTATATCCTACTTTTTAAGATGTTGATTGTTCTCATGCGTGAGATATGAATGAAGACATATATTTATATCTTGACTCATATCTCACGCATGAATGATGATATTGAGACCGTAGAGAAATGATGAGATTCGGAATGCTGGAGGGAGAACCGAGAGAAACGTACTCGAAAGTACGTTGAACGAGGATCGCACCGAAGCATCCGAAGATCGCATTTCTCTGCGGTCTCATGTTACATTTTAATTTCAATACTTACCCCAGCCGGTAAATTCAAATTCATTAACTGCTCAACTGTTTTTGGTGTTGGATTTACAATATCCATCAAACGTTTATGAACACGAACCTCGTATTGTTCCCGCGCATCCTTTTTAACAAATGTCGACCTATTGACTGTCATTTTGGTCTTTTCTGTTGGCAAAGGAATTGGACCTACAACACTTGCGCCAGATCGTTGTGCTGTTTCAAGGATATTTTTAACGGATTCATCAACAATTTTATGATCAAATGCGCGAATTTTAATTCGTATTCTGCTTGACAATTCACCTTCAGGTTTTGGTTTGTTCGCTTTTATGGTTGACATGTGATTTCCTACTTATTATTTTGTGATCTTGCTCACCACTCCTGCTCCAACTGTTTTTCCACCTTCACGCAAACTAAATTTCTGTTTTTCTTCAAGCGCGATAGCACAAATTAATTTAACTGTTCCCTGAAATGTATCCCCTGGCATAACCATTTCTGTTCCTTCTTTCAAGGTAATTTCACCTGTCACATCAGTTGTTCTGATATAAAACTGTGGTTTATATCCTGACATAAATGGTCTGTGTCGTCCACCTTCTTCTTTTGTCAAACAATAAATTTCAGCTTCAAATTCAGCATGCGGTGTAACTGTTCCAGGAGCCGCAAGCACCATACCACGTTCAACATCAGTAATTTTAACACCACGCATGAGCAATCCTGCGTTATCTCCCGCTCGTCCTTCGTCAAGTGACTTGTTAAACATTTCAATGCCTGTGACCACAGTCTTTTTAATATCACCAAAACCAATTATTTCAACATCATTATTAATTTTTACAATTCCACGTTCAATACGACCAGTTGCGACAGTTCCACGTCCTTCAATAGAGAAAATATCTTCAATTGGCATCAAAAATGGTTTATCTGTATCGCGAATTGGATCAGGAATAAATGTATCAAGCGCATTCAAAATATCATGAATACATTTTACTGCGGATTCATCAGTTGGATTTTCCAGAGCTTTTAGGGCAGATCCACGAATGATTGGAGTTGTGTCGCCAGGAAAACCATATTTCTTCAAAAGATCACGAATTTCCTCTTCAACCAAATCTAATAATTCAGCATCTTGCACCATATCAACTTTATTCAAAAAAACCACAATGTGTGGAACGCCAACTTGACGAGCAAGTAAAATGTGTTCACGTGTTTGTGGCATTGGCCCATCAGTTGCGGCGACAACTAAAATTGCGCCATCCATTTGTGCGGCACCTGTAATCATGTTTTTTACATAATCAGCATGTCCCGGACAAT
>CAYVCS010000038.1:0-1932 GCA_964450455.1 uncultured Gammaproteobacteria bacterium
GTTAAGAAAAGAAGTAACTATTCAGCCCGCACGGTCATGCATTGAACAAAACAGCCTGTCCCACGATCGCTTGCTGTAGTGCAAACAGTACGCCCACACCTTGTTTTTTAGCTGTAGAGATGTAACCACGAATACGACAAAATCGCTCAATACCATCAATAGTTCGAAAACAACCCGATATTTTTTGTTGCACTTTCATCATGCGCAGATCGCGTTCCGCTTGGTTGTTGTCGAACGGAATGACAGGGTTATACATGAACGCTAAAACAGATTGATTGAAGCGACGCAATCGCTCCAGGAGATTACGTGCTGTGGTTTGTTTTACGCTTGCTTTCTTTTTTTCACCGCTGCCATAATCACGTGGGCATTCAACGTCGCCTTTGCTCAAAATATTGGTTGGTAGAGGCATAACTTATACTCCATACTTAAATAAATTAAGTTTCTTTGCTATGACTCCCCTTACAGAACCGTGCATGAAGATTTCCTTCACACGGCTCCTCGATAAAACATTCACAGCATTTGCATTCATTTGACTTGATATAGTGAGAAACATATTCTCGCCTCCGGCAATGGATTTTTCTGTAAATATAAATTGTATTTATCCCACGTCATACTTTTTCTCTGACTGCGGCGATTAATCCATTTCAGTGCGATCGATATCACTCGGATGCGAAACTGTTTGATCCAGCGATAGTTGCCACTGATTCCAAAGTAGTTAATATGTCCTGCAAGTTTTGCTTTCAAGATTGGCCACCAATCATCAAGCTTCTTCAAATTACGAATCGATTTAATCCACACCTTGATTTCTTTGAGCTTTCGCGAGAAATTTCCTTTTGTGGTTTTATGCCCCAAAATCCATTTGCCGCGTCGACTCTTTGTCGCATAGTGCGGGTCAGTCAGCCAGCGGAACTGCCCCGCTAGCTGCTTTCAAAACCGTACATGAACCTCTCGATTCATACGGCTTCCATTAGGCAAACCCTCCGGTAAATCCATTTTTCCAGTGTGCGAACAGTGTCGGCTGCTTTTCTAAAAGTCCTTTCAAAAATATTGCCGTCTTTGTTTTGTGACCTTTAAATCTTTTGAACTTGCGCATAACCCATCGAATCAACGACAAGTTGAAGTATCGAAATACCGGACATAATGCTGATTTGTGATATTTCCCATAATAATTAATCCATCCCTGCAGAATTGGATTAAATTCATACGCAACATCATTCAAACTTTTATGTGTACCGATATTTTTGATTGTTTCTTTTGTTTTTGCGCGCATTGACTTCTTCGCTGCATTACTGACAGCTGCATTGAAGCTTAAAAACATTGTGTTATCTCTCGTGTTTTTAGCGCTTCTTCGACGAAAATCGTATTCAAGAAAAGTGAATTTCGTATTTGAATGATCATTCCGTCGATTATTGTCTTTGCAATAAACAATCTTTGATTTTGTTGGATGAATTTCCAATAAACATTCTTCAAAACGGTGACGAAGTGTTTCAAACAATTGTTTGGCTTGTTGCTCTGTATTACAGTGCACTAAACCATCGTCTGCATATCGACACCAAGGAAGATTCGGATATTGTTTTGTCATCCACAAATCGAACACATAGTGTAAAAATAAATTACTTAATACCGGACTGATTACCCCGCCTTGCATTACGCCTTTTGTTTTCTCTTGCAAAGAACCATCCGGTAATTGCATCGGCGTTTTCAACCAGCGCTCAATATAAAGTAAAACTAATTTATTATCTGTGTGTTTTCTTACCGCTTTCATCAGTAGATCGTGATCAATATTATCAAATAATCCTTTGATGTCGAACTCCACCACCCAATCATATTTCCAGCATCGTTGTCGTGTGACACCAACAGCGTCCAACGCACATTTCTTTGGACGATAGCCATATGAGTCAGAGTGCATCACAAAAAGGTGTGGTTATGCTG
>CAYVCS010000039.1:0-3526 GCA_964450455.1 uncultured Gammaproteobacteria bacterium
GGACCAATGGCTGACCCTGAAGAATTGAAAAAACTTGCTTCTGAAATTCGGCAAAAAATTAGATAGGGTCTGACTATGGACTTTTTTGATTAAAAATAGTCCATAGTCAGACGTGACCCTCCTTTTCTTTATGGGTGGTATGTTGAATTTAGAATGTAGCCCCTGCATTTCGTTGTAGTGTTTTGTTACAAATTTTGATAAGCTATTTTTACAACTTTTGATTCTTAATGATTGTCCTAAATAATTCACTATGACTAGAGATACAGCAATTGTGCCAAATCCGGATATGTGGAAGGGGATAGAATATTGGAAAAATGCAATAATAAAAGCCGGACTTTATGACCAGTTACGCCATTTTAATGACGTTCTTACTGGAAATGAGCCACCAGGAGGATACGGTGAACCTGTCTTGAAGGATGTCATTGTTGATGGGCGACAATGCGATATCTATCACACAGATAAAAAAAATTCAGACACATTCGCGAGAGTTTTTATTCATATAAAGACATAGTTTTTTCAGCGTAAGAAAAAAAGGGGGTCGGGATGTGAGATGTCGTTTAGAAAACCGGCATCTCATTTCTGATAAGCTGTCTGCTACAGAAGTGTTGCGTTAGATTCGAGAATCAAAGTAGAATTGAATTATGAAAACGAAAATTTTTAAAAACAATGTCATTATTTATCAGTCAAAGTCTGGGGCGATTGAGCTGCGGGGAGATTTTTCTCGCGAAACGGTATGGGCGACACGCATGGAAATGGGTGAAATATTTGGCGTTAATCCTCAAGCAATCACAAAGCATCTACATAATATTTATACCGAAAGAGAGCTTGTGCGTAGAGCAACTAGTTCCAAAATGGAACTAGTTCAAAATGAATCAGGTAGAATGGTAAAACGTGAAGTAGATATCTATAACCTAGATGCAATGATCGCAGTGGGATATCGGATAAGTTCGCCGGTTGGTACTAGATTTCGTCAATGGGCGACCAAAACATTGCGAGCGCATATCGTGGATGGCTATACCATCAACCGGACTCGAATTGCTAAAAATTATGAGACGTTTCTTGATGCCGTCGAGAAAGCAAAGTTGTTGTTGCCCCAAAGTGACACTGTGGATGCGAAGAGTGCACTTGATCTGATCAAACTGTTTGCCGATACATGGGTGTCCATCGATGCGTACGATAAGGATTCGTTTCCAACGAGCGGCGTAAGTAAAAAGCAGGTGCGTGTTACCGCGGATGATTTATTGCAGTCACTTGCCGAGTTTAAAGCGGAGTTACAAAAAAGCGGGCAGACTGGCGATCTTTTTGGTGCGGAACGAAAAGTCGGATCAGTGGCCGGGATTGTGGGAAATGTTTTCCAGTCATTTGGTGGCAAGGAATTATATCCAACGTTTGATGAGAAGGCCGCACACCTTCTGTATTTTATCATCAAGAATCATCCGTACTCCGATGGCAACAAGCGTCATGGCGCTTTTGCATTTATTTGGTTTTTGAGAAAGACAGGCCTGCTTCGAACAGAAAAAATGACACCAACCGCGCTGACGGCGTTGACCTTGTTTATTGCCGAAAGTGATCCCGCTCACAAATCTCGTATGATCGGTCTGGTGCTCATGTTGTTGAGGAAATAAAATATGATCAACGTTTACAAAATCAATAAGTACAAGGAATTTCTCACGCTGAATGAACTGTACGAACAGTTTATTCAGATTTCTGATGAAAAAAATGTATCGCAAATTGGAATATCAAAAAATAACGAAAGGATCTTATGCGGGAAATTTGGAACAGGTAAAAAGACAGCGCTCCTATTCGCTTATGGACATCCAAATGAACCAGTTGGTTCATTGACTTGTTTGTCGTGGGTTCAGATTTTGAAAAAAAATCCGCAGTTGTTGAAACGCTATACTTGGTACGTCGTTCCGTGTATTGATCCCGATGGAGCCAAACTGAACGAAGGTTGGTTTAAGGGAAAATTTTCGATCAAGAAATACGCGTACCATTTTTATCGTCAGGTCACCGAGCAGACGGAACACTGTTTTCCTGTAACGTATAAGAAATATTCGTTTAACAAACCGACACAACCTACAAAAATTTTGATGCAATTGATCAAGAAGATCAAGCCGTCGCTCCTGTATCCTATTCATAATTCCGGGTTTAGCGGTGCGTACGTTCTGCTCACAAAAAATTTAGGTGTGCCATTTTTTGAAACGGTTGAGAGGATGTGTAAACGCTTGCAGATTCCCATTCAGCGAGAATCTCCGGAAACTCCTTCAACGAACATTTGGAGGCCGGGTTTTATTAAATTACCACGTCTTCAGGATGAGTATGATGAATTAGTTAAACACGATCAAGATCCGTTGAAGAATTTGATTGGGGGTTGGTCAAGTATCGACTACGCAATGTCGCAAAACAAAAATCTTGTTGGACTCGTTTGCGAGGTTCCCTATATCTACGATCCAGTTTTCTTAAATGACAAACCATCACAAACAACAAGGAAAGCGGCAAAACAAAACCAAATTGATGAAAATTTTTTAATCAGAGGCATCATTACGCAGGCCCTTAGGCTTGAGGGTTTGAATAAAAAAAGTGTATTTTTCAAAGTAACCAAGGACAACCATGAACTGCTAAACATCATGATAAATTCACTGTCAGCAATTCTTCCAAAACTTTCGGAAGAGAATTGTACCCGCGCGGAAGAATTTTTCTCAAAAATCGTGAATGTTTTTTATCGCACATTGATGTTGGGGCAGCTTCGAAGGTTGTTGCTCGACTCAGAACCATCGATTGAAAAACGCAGGGCAATGGTCGAGATTGAAAACATGATTGAAGCACGGATAAAATACATCAAAAAAAATTCAAGGTATCAGATTATGCCAATCTCT
The DNA here is from genome assembly GCA_964450455.1 of uncultured Gammaproteobacteria bacterium. GTDB lineage: Bacteria > Patescibacteriota > Patescibacteriia > Magasanikbacterales > CAYVCS01. Next base: position 2,877 of record CAYVCS010000039.1, read on the forward strand.
TCGTTGGTGGAATTTCAGGTGAGTTGTTTAGTCGCTGCACTCGAGGTAGTGTAGTCTTAAGAGATTCGTTGATTCTGTAGATATGATTATTGTAATGATGCGTCCATGCTGAGCAAGTGTATGTCAGAAGAAAAAAATTCGAAAATGGATACGATGGGGGTTCTGCCAGAAAGCGAACAGCTAAGAACGCCAGAGCCATCCGCACAGACGAGTCAGGAACGCATCGTGCAAATTGATGAAGATCTTCGTCGTTTGGCTTACCCAACTAATTCTTCCACAGATAAATCGAAAATTCCGGCAGAAAGGGCAACGGAATTTCAAGAAAAAATGAATGAATTAAGTGCGAAGTATGGCATTCCGATCAGTGAGGCAGCCAGCGAGGCGATCCAGGAGCAAGCGGCAGTGGATCGAAAAATGGACGCGCTTAGGGATCAACTTGAGATTGAGAAATTGCATCTTCTCCTTTTGACACCTGAGCAAGAGAGAACGATCCGTGAAAATCGTGAGGAACGAAGGGAGCTCAAGGAACGCTCTCCAAATTTGTTTAAGGCAAAGAGGGTCAGGTCCGGCTATCGGCTTTTTTATCAAAAAGCCGATAGCCGGACCTGACCCTCTTTTTTTTGATGTGCACGTGACAAAACGTGTCGCTC
>CAYVCS010000040.1:0-3011 GCA_964450455.1 uncultured Gammaproteobacteria bacterium
ACCAACTATAGAACCGAAAAAACCTAAAAACGCCCCTCTACTTCCCGAAAAAAGCAATATAGTAAATTGCATGATTGCACTTATAAAAAGTAATACACGAACAGATGGCCTTTTTTCAGTGAACAACAATATACTTGTTAACACGACCGCGACAGACATAAAATTTCCTAAGTATATGAAATTCCCGAGTGTTGAATGCACACGTCCACCTGGCTCTGCGTATAAAATGCCACTTCCCCATCGCTGTATAAAACCAATCACAGCGACAGTCAACGAAATTGCAAGCAAGAACATCCAAAGTTTTTTCCATCCTATTGTTGCAATTCCTGCGATACGTTCACCATTCCATGAGCGACAGACAACCGACACGACAAAAAATAATGCGACATAATGATAGACAGACAAGACTCCAAGCATTCGCTCGTGTGAACTCCAAAAAGAATGATGCGGGTCAACTCCAAAAAATGCTGAAAGGGAAATTGATAGCACAAAGAGTAACACTGCCTTATGAACTATAGTGAGTTTGATGCGAAATGCTTTTTCATAGATAACAAGCGGAATCATTCCACAAAAAGCGAGTATAGTGACAGCTCTAAAAAAAAGTACTTTCGGTACAACGAATGGAAAAATAAAATAATTCGGAGCGACAATTAGTGGTGTGATAAACGAAAATAATGTCATTCCTGTTACAAACCAATAGAGATAGAAAGTAAGTGGATGTACATGGAGTTCTAATGCGTTATCTTCTGTCATAATATTTATAGTTTATGCATAGTATACTATCCAGCTGAATTCACAGCTCTGATGTTAGTATATCTTTTTTATCGTAGTGTAGCATACTATCTAATAAGTCATAGTGGGTAAAGTACACATGAGGGATGCATCATTTCATTCACAGCCTACACGTCATTTCGAACCGCTGTGAGAAATCTCGTACTCGTTAACGTTGACGAGATCTCTCGCTGAGGCTCGAGATGACGAAGAATATTTCGGCTTGAGATGACGTATAAATGGTAACGTCATTTAGAACCGTGGTGACATGGAAGGTCATCCCGTATTTTTCCATCAGGGTTTTCTAATTTGCGGGTACAAATGGACGGACGCATTCGGGATCATATCCTTCTAATAAAAGTACTTGTTGAAGATTATATTGCGCGTCGGCATCTAGTTTATTAATACTTACTAATTGTGAAAATACACACGAAGCAATGTCCACTCGTTTTTCTTGAAGCGCAATGCGCGCAATATAACGTAATTCATTTTGGTCAACTGAAATATAGGGTTCAACGTTTTTCATTGCAGAAAAAATTTCTTTCAATCCTTCCGATTTTTTTCCCATATACGTAAGCGCTATTCCTTTCACAAAATGCGACTGCATAAGTTGTGGGGAAATTGAAATTGCTTGATCTAAAATTGCAATTGCTTTTTCAAATTGTTGTGATAAAATCGCGACATTCGCGCGTTGAAATAAAACAGCCACTCTATGAGGTGAAAGTTGATGGGCTTGCGCCAAAGTTGCATCTGCGGAAATCGCATACCCAGCATCAACAACATACGACGCTTTAGTCAATAAATTTCCAAGTATAAAATAATTCGTAAATTGTTGTGGATGACGAGCTATTTCTTGTTTCATAATTTCTATTCCCGCAGTTAATCGCACGTTTGCTAATTGTTTATTATCAGCTCGCGCAAATTCAAACATACGATTTGCAAATCGTGCTGAAATAGTAGATTGATGAGGAGACCAACGAGAAAGCGCGTGAGAAATCAAAGAGATATCGTTTTCAGTCCATTCATTACGAAGTTCAAGATCAGACATTATGCTTGAAACATTCCATGCTCGTGAAATAGGATAGAGATACAAAATCGCTACTACACACACAACACACGTTATTTTTTTGAGCACCGCGCGAGAAATGAATAGTTGTTTAGTGAGTGTGTTTTCAGATGTCAGTGAATGTACATACGCCGCAAAAAAAATAAAACTTATAAACGATGCAGGAGAATCAAATTCAAAAAATGCTTGAACGCTATAGGCGACTAATAAACCTAACAGGGCGTATCCTCCTGTTATTTTTTTATTGATTAGCTTGAACACTCCACGCGCCAGCGAGAACAGTAATAACAGCAGAAAAGAAAAACCAACAACCCCCTGCATCACCAACGTATCTAAATACATATTATGCGCGCGATCAGACCATGTTTGTGAAAATCCATATTTGGTAAATAACGGCTCAAAGTGCGCATTCATTGCATAATCAAAATTTTCTGGTCCCCAGCCCATGAGAGGTTTTTCTGATATAGCATTCCATGCCATCTTCCACAACAATAGTCGTTGAGCGGCGCTTGTTTCTAACACATTTGTTTCAGCAAGGCGTTGAATGGTAGGAAATGTACGAACAAATTGACTGTCGCGTATGAACCATAATCCAACAATTACCGTAAACACTAGAATCAAAACTACACTCACATGCAAAAATTTTTGTCCGGATGAACGATAGACGTGTACAAGACCAATGAACACACCTGCAAACATTAGTCCTAGAATTACCCCACGACTTTCTGTAAAATATATTCCTAAAGCGTTTGCAATCGCGCTCAAAAAAGCAAAAATTCGTATCCACTTTGTACGTTCAACAAAACTGCGTTCACATGCAAAAAATAAAGGAAATAAAGCGAATGTCGCATATAAAATAGGGTTTCCAAACCATGAATCAACGCGATGAATTCCTTCTTGATAAAGCGACAACATAACAGGAAACAGCGCAAGATCTCCTAATAAAATCATCAAAAATACACCAGCGCGACGAACCATTTTATCCTCTAAACTAATTGATAAACATACAAAATACAGTATGAACCACACAGAGACCCATACACCAAAACCACGCGTATCAGTTCCCCATAAACTCTGCGAGCTATCAACTCCATTGATAGTAGAAAGTATCATGCTTACAGATACCAAACAAAACATGATACCAATCATTGAATAACGAATGTAAAGTTCACTT
>CAYVCS010000041.1:0-1754 GCA_964450455.1 uncultured Gammaproteobacteria bacterium
CTCGATCATCAACAAACTGTTTCCACCAGACATTCTTTATATTGTTCTTGAGCGCAACGCCAAGTGGCCCATAGTCCCACGTGCCGGCAAGGCCGCCGTAAATGTCGGAGCCTTGGAAAATAAAACCACGACGTTTACACAGTGCTATCACATCAGCCATGCGGTCGGTGGTTTTTGAGTCGGTAGTCATAGATGTACTCTAAACAAAGGTAATGGAAATGTAAACGAAAGAATTTTATTGAGTAACAATTTCGCTTTGATTTGTAAAAATCGGGTCGGTACTAATGCGTGTTGTCAAAACCCCTTTATTCCCCTTGAGGTTTGTTCCGGTAAATGAATCGTCCCCGCTTGAAACAAAAATATCATTGACCAAAATTGGCGACGTACCGACTTGGCTTAAACTTGGCGTCAAGGAAATCTGGAAGGCGACTTCTCGCGGTTGTCCTGAAAATCCGGTTCCCGCTTTTACTTCCCCCACATCCCACGTGACCGTGCCAGATGATGGGTTGAAGCTCACGTTTTCGCTCGTTGGACTGACTTTATCAAGATATTTTACATAGGGAGGCAACGTCGCAGTTACCTGTGTGCCATTCACACTATTGAACGAGTTGGTGATAGTCCAATAGACTGTGTAGGTGGTTTCTTTTTCGGCTTTTGGTGGAATACTGCCAGTATTTTGAAATGGTCCGGTCGAATAGACCGCGCGCGTTGAAAGCGAAAGGTCAGATGAAATTTTTACTTTCCGCACAACTGTTGAAACGATTTGCTCTGGCACTTGTGTATCCGAAATCCGCTGACCTTTTACACTGATATCGATAACAATATTGGGGTTACGCAGAGCATTCGTGCCTTGGCTTGACAATGGAAGTGAGCTAAAACTAAAACTCACGCGCGAAGAATCTCCGGGGTTTAAAAGCGACAAATCATCCTTTTGATTTTTATCCCATAAAATGGTGTTATCGATTGAACGATAAAAACCTTTGTCTGCGACCACTGAAGAACGATTGAGAATTGCGCCGTTAATTTTGACTTCAATCTGGGCATCGGTAATACGAGTCGGCAAATTATTTTGATACAAAATATCTGCGCGCACTGTCTTACCTGCGCCTGATACAAAATCTTCGGTGGCATTATCATTATCAAGAAGCAGTGCCAAACCTAAAAATGGTTTTTTGATAGTTACCAGTTCATCATTTGATAAATACACCGTGCCAATATTTTTTTCATCACGAGAACTTTTTGTGCCCAGTGCAAACTTAAATTTACGGACTTCATTTTCAGAGCCATCAATTCGGCCGTTTATTTTTATTGTCTTTTTGCCAAGTGGCTGTAAGGTGCCGAGTGTCCAGACATTATTATTGTAGCGGGCATCAGGGTCGCTATTTTTAAAAGTAAAATTGAGCGGATAGGTAACTTTGAGCATCACATCATCAATTGGTGTTGCTGAATTTGAAGCGATCGTAACAGTAAATTGTGTATCTTGCCCAGCATTGACTTCGTGAAAAGCAGCAACGGTCATTGAAACAGGCGACGAACTGATAAGCACTTCGTAGGTTTGTTTTTTCTCAAACAACGCATTTGATCCCGGCACTCGATAATCAAAGAGAACGCTAATTTCTTTTTTCGTATTTTCTGATCCGTAGAGCACCGCGTTGAATTCTTTGTCCAATTTCTGACTCGGGATCATCGAAACAATGTTTTCCGTCGTACGGGTAAGATCATTACCGTTCGTTGGAGAATCTTTAGTGCCATCA
>CAYVCS010000042.1:0-2064 GCA_964450455.1 uncultured Gammaproteobacteria bacterium
AGGATATCACATTCAGAAAAAAGATGCGGGAAATGCGGAAGCAATTGAGACGACTGCGGGAGAAGAGAAACTAAAAGAAGTGTTCAAAAATGAAGATGCGACACTGACTATTCCTCGACCTCCTGTCATAGTGGTGATGGGACACGTTGACCATGGAAAAACAAAATTATTGGACGCGATTCGTTCAACTAATGTGATTGATACTGAAGCTGGGGGAATTACCCAACATATCGGCGCATATCAAGTGGAGAAAAAAGGAAAAATTTTGACGTTTATTGATACTCCTGGCCACGAAGCGTTTACGGTTATGCGTTCTCGTGGAGCGCGTGTTGCAGATATTGCGATACTCGTAGTTGCGGCAGACGATGGCGTTATGCCACAAACGAAAGAAGCTATCAAAATTATTAAAGCTGCAAAATTACCCTTTGTCATTGCGTTGAATAAAATTGATAAAGGAGAAGCAAATAAAGATAAAATCAAAAAAGAATTAGGTGATTGTGATGTGGTGTTAGAAGAATGGGGAGGGGATGTGCCGCTTGTTCCTATTTCGGCAAAAGCAGGAACAAATATTGATGAATTATTGGATGTATTGTTGCTTGTCGCGCAAGTTCATGCGGACAAAATTGTCGCGAATCCAGCTCGAGGTGCACTTGGAACCGTGATTGAGTCACGTGTTGATAAAGGTGAAGGACCTGTTGCGACGGTGTTAATTCAAGGTGGGACATTGAAACGAAAAGATGCGTTGAATGTGAGTGGACGAAATTTTGGACGCGTTCGTTCTATGAAAGATTTTAAGGGAATGGATGTTATGTTCGCTCCTCCGGGGATGCCGGTAAAGATTTTAGGATTTAATGAAGCGCCAGAAGTTGGAGATATTTTGGATGTTGATGAAATTGGAGCTATAAAAATGCGAAAAACACAAACCGTAAAATCGCAAGCAATTGCATCAGTTAGAACATCAGCGCAAACAAATAAGGATGAAGAAGAAGGCGGTAAAAAAATGTTATCATTAGTTGTTAAAGCTGATACACTGGGATCTCTTGAAGCGGTTTTGCATTCATTAGAAAAAATTCAACACGATGAAGTGGGAATTAAAATTGCATCACAAGGTTTAGGAAATATTACTGACGCTGATATTTTAAAAGCAGAAGGAACGAATACAAAATTATATGCGTTTAATGTAATTCCTACAATTTCTGCGGCTCGTATGGCGGATGATAAAGGTCTTATGATTTATCAAACACGAATTATTTATGATTTGTTGAATGATATTAAAAAAGAGTTGGAAAGTATGTTGGAGCCAGAAGTGATAGAAACATTGCATGGAAAAGCAAAAGTTCTGAAAATTTTTAGACAAGATAAACGTGGGCAAATTATTGGTTGTCGTCTTGAGGAAGGTAAATTGACTGCGGGCCTCAAGGCGCGTGTAAGACGAGAGGGAGAAGCGCTCGGAGACGGCAATATTAAAACACTGAAAGCAGGAAAATCAGAAACTAAAGAGGTTGCGAGTGGTCAAGAATTTGGTATGGAGTTTGTGTCGCGCGCTACTCTGCTTGAAGGCGATGTGATTATAGGATATAGTATAGAAAAGAAAATCAAGAAGTTGAAACTTTAGTTTTTTGTTCATGTTCATTTTTATTATTATTTTATATGACAGAAGTCAACGACCAAAATTTTGAGGAGGAAGTTTTGAAGAGTGATGTTCCAGTTCTTGTGGATTTTTGGGCTCCGTGGTGTGGACCGTGTCAGAGAATGTTGCCGATTATGGATGAGCTTGCGAAGGAAATGGAAGGAAAACCGGTGAAGATTGTCAAAATGAATGTTGATGAAAATAGTTCAACTCCAGAAAAATATAGTATTTTGAACATTCCCACGTTTATAGTATTTCGTGATGGAGAAGTTGTTTCTACTTTGCACGGAGGTCAAGAGAAGAGTGTACTTGCTGATGCGTTGATGAAGTAATTTGCAGTTAATGGTGTTGTGTGAAAGCAGGATAAGAATCCTGCTTTTTTTGGATGTTGCATGAAAACATACAAACAACTAGAATATATGTCTATGACACAT
>CAYVCS010000043.1:0-5880 GCA_964450455.1 uncultured Gammaproteobacteria bacterium
TTTTATATGAATAAGGACATTCCTCATTCTCTGATGTAAAACCAAAAAAGGTCTTTTTGGTTTTGAGATTACACAACTTTTTTATTTTTTCAACCATTTTTTTCCACAACATATTATTCTTGTTATTTTTTACATATTTGACTGCTTCTTTTGAAAGATTTGTTTCTGACATATATTTCAGTATGTCACAAGTTGTTGTATATATACACTGTCTTATTACTGACTAGACGAACCAACATCTGACTTCTGTCCACGTTCTAGAGGATGAAAAGTCCGACCAACAAGTTCTGATATTTTTAGTTCAGCGTTGCGAGAATCCGATTTGCTATGGTAGGTGATTGCGAGTGTGATTCTCGGGGACATGGATTCGAACCATGATAACGTGCTCCAGAGGCGCGTGTCCTGCCGTTAGACGATCCCCGAATATGTTGCTAGTTGTGTTATATCATGAATTTATTGACGTGCCAAGTTGAGTTTTGAATAAAAAATCCTCGTCGTCAATGACAACGAGGGATGCTACAACTATAGATTTGTGCAGTGCGACGTGCTCACCGCATTACAGGGCGCCCGCAACTTCATGCTACTTACGACGCTCGTATGCATTTTTGTGTAGCACATTACTCGCATCGTATGTGAGCTCGTTTCACTTCTCGTTCATCATCAAACACAACGAAAATGCTTATTCCTCCGATATCATGAGATACGGAAATGGCGCGATCTTCGGTGCGGATTGATTGTCCAAGCACTTGTTCATACGACAGTCCAAGTGGAGTGAGATTAACGTACGAATATTCTCCCCCCATGCCGTTCTGTGCTCCTGACGCTATCGCATATCCTCCATCCATTTCAGCAATTTGTATGTGTGCACGTTCAAGAGGTAGTGCGATTTCTGCACGTTGTATATGTGTTGTTGCATCCTCCACGTTAATTTCAGTATGTGTGCTTGTGGGAATGCTATAGGCAAGTTGAGGACGCGATGATTCAGCAAACGTTAGTTCACGAATAGGGATTGCATCGCTTGTTTCATCTGTATCATATTGTGCAATAATCCCTAGTTTCGCATCCCACGATGCATAGCGTATCACATTTTTGACTGGTCGCCATGCAAACCATGCAAAATCATCATAATAGCGTGCCGCGATACTATGTGGACGCGCAAATCCAAACACATTTGCCATGTCAGCGTGCTGTGTTAAGGGAATTGTTTCCCATCCAACATGTCCGCCAGGAGGCAAATTCTTGCTCGTCCATTCATTCAATCCTACATATACCTCACGCTGAACTAACGGAATAAATCCATACATATCACAATCAGCTGAACTATCTATTTCTGAACCAAAGTTCAATATTCCTTTATCAAATAGATACCATGCGCCAGTATGATGCGAAATATCTTGTGTCAGTTCAAGTCCGATAAGTGTATGGTCGGCGTGGGACGATGCGCGTATGCGTATGTCTTCATACGAACCCGCAATTTCTTGTGTATAGAGCCATGATACTTCTGATTCGCCTGATGAAGTTATATGATATTGTGCAAATTCCATAACATGCCACGAGTTGATAGTTGCGAGTGTCAGATAACGTTCCTCGTTTTCTGCTGGTATGATCGTGGGATGTAGGGCGTAGGACCAATGTACGATGTTGTTCTGTGCGGTGAATGGTCCCGCAATGGACATGATAGTAACCAATGTACATGCCATAATCGGTGTGACGTGGTCACAAGTCCATACGCCATTAGCGCATCGCTCGTAACCTCCGATACATTTTGTTTCGCTCATAGGACGAGAGAGTAATTCATCAATTTCCCCATCGCAATCATCATCAAACGAATTGCATAGTTCATCTATCGGCAATCGCGCATCACACATTGTCCATTTTCCCTCTATACACGAATTCAATCCCTGTCCGCATGCCGTTTCGCAGGGAATATCAACCAAATCTTCATCAATTAGTTTATCACAATCATCGTCAATGTTATTACACATTTCTTTTATGGAAACACGTAGTGCTTGACTTAAGCGCGCTTGTATTTTGCATTTCATCGTGCGTAGTTCATCATCCACTCGTTCATTTATTTTTGCTTCGTCTATTGGAAGATTGCATGTGCATCCTACAATGACGAAGAATATTGATGTAACGTATCGTGTACTCATAGCGTCTCCTTGTGGTGAAAAGAACGAAATGAAAGTATAGCATGATGTTGTGATAAGGAAAGTGGGTAGCGAACGCATCTCCCCATAATAGAGAAATTTCATCTATTGTCTGTCGTAGAAGAAATCTTGCGCCGTATCTTTTTTCGTGTCATTCCTTCAGCCGTACACGCCCTCGATCTTCAATCAATTTGAAGACCTGCCCCAGATCGGGGCGGGGATACGCCACCCATGTTATTCCCTTCAGCAGGACTCGCCCGACCGAGATCGGGAATCCACCGTCGCCACCCATGTCATTCCCGACCGAGATCGGGAATCCACGCCACCCGTGTGAAAGGAATCCACACCACACGTGTCATTCTCGCGCGCACGCGGGAATCTAGCGTCGTTAGTTGGTTTACGAACATTTCTGGATCCCCGCTGAGGCGAGAGCTTGTCCTGCTAAAGGGATGACATAGGGGGTGTGTCATTCCCTTCCGCAGGACTCGCCCGACCGAGATCGGGAATCCAGCGTCGCCACACGTGTCATTCCACCATAGACGGGAATCCAGAATATAAAAATTTATTTTTCATTTCTTTCTTTAAATCTATGTTTACTTTATCATCATATCCGCGAGCGATTGTTCATATTGATGCTGACGCATTTTTTGTCACATGCGAACAAGCGTTGCATCCAGAATTAAAAGGCAAAAAAGTTGTGTGTGGACAGGAACGGGGAATTGCTGCGGCAATGAGTTACGAGGCAAAAGCCGCCGGAGTAACGCGTGGAATGCGATTTTCAGACATTAAAAAATTATGTCCTGATGTAATTTTTCTTCCGTCTGATTACGAGACATATAGTTTGTTTTCAAAACGTATGTTTGAAATCATCCGTCGTTTTTCCGGATTAGTTGAAGAGTATTCTATTGATGAAGCATTTATAGATATCACCGGATTACAACGACCACAACGTATGTCATATAAGCAAATTGCGGAAACGATGCAACAAACAATTGTGAGAGAACTTGGCATCAGTGTTTCAGTCGGATTAGCACCAACAAAAGTGTTGGCAAAAGTTGCGAGTTCGTTTCGTAAACCGATGGGGCTTGTCTGTATTCCAGGAAAAAAAGCGCATGAATTTTTGAGAGCATTATCTGTTGGCAATGTGTGGGGGATTGGGCCACAAACAACAAGTCATTGTAGACAACTTGGCATTGTTACGGCATTAGATTTTGCCAACAAACATACAGAATGGATTGCGAAAAATTTTACCAAACCACATCAAGAAATTCATCGTGAACTACGAGGAGAATTAGTGTATGATATATGTGCTGAAGAAAAAACTCGTTATGTTTCAATTTCAAAAACGAAAACCTTTACACCAATATCAAGTGATCGCGCGTATGTGTGGGCACAGCTAGTTACAAATATTGAAAATGCTTGTATCAAAGCGCGTCGTCATTCACTTAGCGCGCGAGAAATGGTTATTTTTTTGAAAACGCAATCGTTCAATACTGAAGGAAAAAAAATTAAACTTTCTCGCGTGTCTAATATTCCCCACGAATTGTTGCTGATTGCACAAGGATTGTTTGATACAGTTTTTGAAGAGGGTGTGGACTATCGCGCAACAGGAGTTGTGTTGACAGATTTGACGGAACAAAACTCTGTACAGATGGATATGTTTGAATCGCGAATGAAAACTGAACACATGCAGAATTTGTATGAAGCAGTAGATAACTTGTCCAAAAAATACGGAAAACATACAGTCCATACAACAGCAAGTTTATCAGCGCATACCAACACACAACATCACGGAGCGCGTGACACGTCATCACAACGCATCCGAGAATTACTACAAGGTGAAACAAAACGTCAACACGTCGGCATCCCCTATATTGCATGAGTTGTGAGATACACGAGATGTTTTGTTTAACGTGCCGTTTTGCTGTGAGATAGAATACATGCACTATGGTTCGCTAAATAAACGATTATATGATACATTTATCTGGTTCTTACCATACTTCGTCGTCACAACATGGAGGTGATATGCAATACGGTGTAAATCCGCATTTGATTGAGAATGCAAAACAAGAGGCGTTGATACTAATTAGGGATGGGAGTGAAATTCGTCCTGTTCCGTTTGGTGGTCGTGGATTAGATAGTATATTTGTTTCCACGAATTCTGACCTCGTGTTATGTGAGGATGCATTTGTTCTAGAGGGGATTAACTTTTTGTCGGAGTGAAGAGATAGTTTGTAGGTTGAGGTGAATTTTGGACGCAATGTGATACTGATTGCCACGACACTTGTCGTGGCTTTTTTTATAATTAGTTTGTTGTGGAAAATGATTCGTTGAGTTATCCACTTCTTCTTTTTCTTCTTCGTACATCTGCAATGTGGTATACTAGAAACGTTATTATTCATTAACATTTTATGCGTATGCAATATCTTAAAAGAATTAACGTTTTTAGAGTATGTATGGTAACGTCTGTAGTGCTTGTGTCTTTACTCGGAGCATTTATCGTGTTACAAAAGGCAGACGCCGCTACTAAAAAAACACCGACATCTGCGGTTATTGATTGTAAAAAAGATTATAGTTGTTTTGTTAAAAATGTTGCATTATGTAGAAAAGCTAAAGCTGAATTAGTGATGCCGTTAATTGACGATATAATGACGGGAACTGTTTATTTGATAACGTATAATTATGAGGTGGTAGGAAAAGACAAAAAAGGTTGTGCTGTTTCGTCTTCATATACTGATGCACGCGTTTCGCTAAGCCCAGATTGGATAGAATCACTGGTTAAAAATACGCTTGATCCAGCCGAATGGATAAAGAAAATACGTAATTTTGTCGCTATGCAGAAAAAAAGTTTTAGGGTTGAAAACAAGACAGTGTGTGTGGGTAAACCACAAAATATTGTGACCATGCTTGATAATATGAAAAATGTGAAATTTGCCAAAATAATAGGGCCTGATGGCGTTGAACATTCAATTTCAGAACAAGCAACGACATTTAAATGTGAATCAAAAGCGGCGATAGGTGCAGGAGTGATTACTACCTATGGTGATGATGGTTCAGAAACTACCATGACTACTGAAGCGAGTTCTGGGTCATTGCGCTGTGTTTTTAAACCAGATGTCGTTTGTGAATCAACATTTGCGGCGCCGTCATTTTAATTTTTGAAGATTTTTAAGCGAATATATTATTCATATGCAAGATACATATAACGAAAGAACTACCACAAGTTATGGAGGCCGTCTAAAAAATTCAGTGAAACAAGTGGGTGCGGGTTTTGTATTTTTTTTGATTGGTTTGGTGATGTTGTATTGGAATGAGGGGCAAGTTGATCTATCTTTGCTTGCAAATAAAGCAACACAGATTAATGGGCAAACAAAAAATACAGACGCCTCATTAGATGGTAAACTCGTATCAGTAAGTGGTTCGGTAATTTCAAAGGAGCTTCTAGGGGATGAACTATTTCTGAAATCTGGGACATATATTGCATACGAACGCAAAGCAGAAATGTATGCGTGGACAGAAAAAACGTCATCTAATTCAAAGACAAATTTGGGTGGTTCAGAAACGACTGAAACTACTTATGATTATAGCAAAATATGGACTGCCTATCCTGATAGTTCTGCAACATTTAAGCATCGAGATGGACATATAAATCCAGAACAGACAATTAAGGATACGCGGCGACAAGTAGTTGACGCAACTATTGGTCTATACACTATCCATCCAAATTTGA